>JAPKZP010000024.1 GCA_026393735.1 Acidobacteriota bacterium | reverse complement strand
GACGCGGGCGAGCAGGCGGACGAGGTCGTCCTCGCCGCCAAGCGCGAAGACCGCATCGATGAGGTCGTGGCGACGTTCTTCCCCGGGCCCCGCTCCTACACTGCCGAAGACGTCGTGGAAATCAGCGCGCACGGCAGCCTGGAGTTGCTGAGCGAGATCGTGCGCGCGGCCATGGCGGCGGGCGCGCGGTTGGCGGAGCCGGGAGAGTTCACGCTGCGCGCGTTTCTGAATGGGCGGCTCGATCTCGTGCAGGCCGAGGCTGTGGCCGACCTTGTCGCGGCCGTCACGCCGCTTCAGGCTCGCGTGGCCTTCGATCAACTCGAGGGCACGCTGACGAGCGCGATCGCCGGTCTGGACGCGGAACTGTTTGAGCTGGCGGCGAAACTGGAGGCCTCTGTCGATTTTCCGGACGAGGGTTATCACTTCGTCGCGGCGGATCAGACACGCGAAGCGCTCCGTCGCGTCCAGTCGGGCGTCGAGGCGCTGTTGTCGACCGCTCCGCGCGGGCGCATGATTCGCGAGGGACGCCACATCGCGATTCTCGGCAAGCCGAACGTCGGGAAGTCGTCGCTGTTCAATGAACTGGTCGGCACGGATCGCGCGATCGTGACAGCGCTTCCGGGCACGACACGGGACCTGCTGCGGGAGACGATCGATCTCGACGGCATCCGACTGGGTCTCGTCGATACAGCGGGCATCCGCCTCAGCGACAGCGAAGTTGAGCGCGAGGGCGTCGTCCGGGCCCGCCGGGCCGCGGCCGTGGCCGATCTCGTAGTGCTCGTGCTGGACCAGTCCCGGCCGATGGAGGTCATCGACGAGTCCCTGCTCTCCGAGACCGCAGGCAACTCGCGCGTCGTCGTGGCGAACAAAGCCGATCTCGCATCGGCGTGGACACGCGACGGCGTGGTGGTCGTGTCGCTGAAGACCGGCGCGGGTGTCGATTCGTTGCGAGCGGCCATGTTGCGTGCGCTGAACGCCGCCGAGCCGCTGCGTGACGGGGCGCTCATCACGAATCTCCGGCACGAGGCACTGCTGCGGGAGGCGCACGCCTCTCTGGCGCGCGCGATCGGGAACCTCGAACAGGCAGGGGAGTCCGCGTGCGAGGAACTGGTGCTGGCGGACATCGCCGACGCCCGCCGCGCATTCGAGGAGGTAACCGGGAAGCGATCGTCCGAGGATCTGCTGGCGGCAATTTTTGAACGGTTCTGCATCGGGAAGTAGACACCACGCATGACCCGTTCCTCTTTTGATGTTCTCGTGATCGGCGCCGGGCATGCCGGCGTGGAGGCCGCGTGGGCAGCGGCGCAGATGGGCTGTCGCGTGGGCATCTGCACCTTGTCGCTCGAGACGATTGCGCACATGCCGTGCAATCCGGCGATTGGCGGCACCGCGAAGGGGCACCTCGTGCGCGAGGTCGATGCCCTGGGCGGCCTGATGGGCCAGGCGATTGACGCGACGGGCATTCAGTTCAAACTGCTCAACCGGAGCCGGGGCCCTGCGGTGTGGTCCCCGCGGGCGCAGGCCGACAAGGCGCGGTACGGGGAATGGGTGCGTGCGGCGCTTTGTGCTAACCCGCGGATTGAGTTCGTGGCGGGGAAGGTGATTGCGCTGGCAATCGACAGAGCTGTGTCGCTCAAGAGAGACACGGTTATGGGATGTGACCTAGAATCTGGAGAACAACTCGCTGCTCGGACGGTTGTGGTTACGACGGGAACCTTTTTGAATGGCCTCATCCATGTTGGCCGGGACAGGACGCCCGCGGGTCGTCATGGCGAATCCGCTTCGACGCTGCTCGCCGAGTCCATCCGGGCCGAGGGATTCCGCATGGGGCGGCTGAAGACGGGAACGCCGCCTCGTCTCCACCGTCGAAGCATCGACTTCGACAACGCCGTCCGGGCGGGCGCCTTCGCGCTCGAGCCAGGCGATGCGGACCCCGTGCCGCTCTCGTTCATGACTGGCCGAATTGATCGCAAGCCGGTGATGTGCTGGCTCGTTCACACCACCGACCGCGTTCACGAGATCGTCCGGGCCAACGTGCATCTGTCGCCGCTCTACAACGGCCAGATTCAAGGCGTTGGTCCGCGCTATTGCCCGTCGCTCGAGGACAAGATTCTACGGTTCCCCCAGCGCGAACGCCACCACGTCTACCTCGAGCCAGAGGGTGTTGAGGCGGACGAAATCTACGTGAATGGGTTCTCGATGAGCCTTCCGCGCAACGTTCAAATGGACCTGGTCCATGCGATGCCGGGGCTGGAAGGCGCGGAGATGATCCGGCCAGCCTACGCCGTCGAGTACGATTTTGTACAGCCGACGGAGCTTCGGCCGAGTCTCGAGACCAAGCGGGTGCACGGCCTTTACCTGGCGGGACAGATCAACGGGACGTCCGGCTACGAAGAGGCGGCCGCGCAAGGAATCGTGGCGGGCATCAATGCCGCGCTTGCGGTCCAGGGGCGGCCGGCTTTCACGTTGGGTCGAGATGAGGCGTACATCGGCGTACTCGTGGACGACCTTGTCACGCGGGGGTGCCTCGAGCCGTATCGGATGTTTACGTCCCGGGCGGAGCACCGGCTCCTGCTGCGAATCGACAACGCTGACCTCAGGCTCACGCCGCGCGGCCGGGAAGTCGGACTGGTTCTTGACGATCGATGGCAGCGCTTTGCGGCCAGGCGCTCGCGCCTCGAGCGCAATCTTGTCGCGTTGAGCCAGGCGACAGTGCCAGTTGAGCGGGCCCGCATCCGGGCGGAGCAGCGCCTGCGCCAGACCGGCATTCGCCTTTCGGACATGGTCGAGAGGGGCGAGATCGCGCTCGAAGTTGACCCAGATGCGTTTCAGCACGACTTGGCGACGGCCGAGACTACGATCAAGTACGACGGGTACCTAAAGCGCCAGCACTCGGATGTCGAAAGATCCCGACAGGAGGAATCGCGTCCTATCCCGCGCGGGTTCCCTTATGAGAGAATCGCGGGGTTGTCGCACGAAGTTGTGCAGCGCCTCGGCGAGGTCGAGCCGGAAACCCTTGGCCAGGCTGGCCGTATCCCTGGCTTGACGCCGTCGGCGGTGGCGCTGGTCGGCGCGTATCTGAATCGGTTCACCCATGACGCCACGAGAGTTCAACGAACGGCTGGGGAAGCGGGCCCGTAAGGCAGGCGTCACGCTTGACCCGCAGCTCGTCGACTCTCTTGGGGCCTACTTCCGACTCCTCGAATTCTGGAACCAGAAGGTCAACCTGACGGCGTTTTCGCTGTCGGATGCGCCCGACGAAGCCATTGACCGGCTGCTCGTCGAGCCGCTGGTGGCCGCCAAACACCTGCACGGGTCACACGGACACGTCCACGGCCCGCAACTCGGCCCGCATCCACACGTGCTCGATATCGGGTCCGGAGGAGGATCGCCGGCGATTCCGCTCAAACTGGCGATGCCATCGTTGAGGCTCCTCATGGTGGAGTCGAAGACGCGGAAATCAGCCTTTCTGCGCGAGGTTGTCCGTCAACTGAACCTCACGGACGCGACCGTCGAGACTGCGAGGGCCGAGGACCTGCTTACGAGGCCGGAACTCCACGAGTCGCAAGATCTCGTGACGATTCGAGCCGTCCGGCTTGAACAGAAACTGCTGACCTCGACGCAGGCGTTTCTCCGGCTGGGCGGCCGCATTCTGCTGTTCCGCGCCACAGCCGGGAACGAAGCCCCGGCGCTCGTGGCCCCGCCCCTCGTCTACGAAGCCACCTGGACCCTCGTCGAATCGCTGAGAAGCCGGCTCGTCGTCCTTCGAAAAATGCTCTAGCCGCGCCGGCGAGTTCCACGTGGAACGTAGACTGGAGTGTTCCACGTGGAACAGGGAACGGTGTCCCGTGGTATTCTTGTTCTCAAGCGCGCGAGCAGCGCCGTGTTTATGGTGAACAACAAATAAATGGGCAAGATCCTGGCTATCGCCAATCAGAAGGGCGGCGTCGGCAAGACCACCACCGCCATCAACCTGGGCGCATCCCTCGCACTCGCCGACCAGCGCGTTCTCCTCGTCGACGCCGACCCGCAGTGCAACCTCACCAGCGGCATCGGCCTCAAGGGACAGCACGCACCCGCCGGCAACATCTACGACGCCATCGTCGCCGACGAGCCGGCCGATCCCTCGATCTACGTGATGCCGACCAACGTCTCCGGCCTTTTCGTGATTCCATCCGACCGGAATCTCGCCGGCGCGGAAATCGAACTCGTCCCCATGCTCGCCCGCGAAATGCGTCTCCGGCGCATCGTCCAGCCCCTGCGCGACGCGTTCGACTACATCCTGATTGACTGTCCACCGTCGCTCGGCCTGCTCACGCTGAACGCCCTCGTCGCGTGCGATGCCGTCCTGATCCCGCTCCACTGCGAGTACTTTGCCCTCGAAGGCCTCGCCGACCTCGTCGGCACCCTCAAGCGCGTGCGCGTGGCCCTCAACCCCACGCTCGACATCGACGGTGTCGTGCTGACGATGTACGACGAGCGGACCAACCTGGGACAACAGGTGTCACGTGAAGTGCGCGAGTTCTTCAAGGAGAAGGTGTTTCACACCGTTATCCCGCGCAACGTGCGCCTCGGCGAGGCGCCCAGCCACGGCATGCCCGTGATCCTCTACGACGTGAAGTCGCGTGGCGCCGAAGCGTACCTGTCGCTCGCCCGCGAAATGCTCGGCCGTAACAACCGCATCCCGCAGACCTCAGCAGCCACACACTGACGACCATGGCCGACAAACGCCCAGCTCTCGGGAGAGGCCTCGACGCGCTCATCGGCGACGCGCTCGGCACCTCTACGCCGTCCACCCAGGCGCCGCTCGAGATCGACATCGACCGGATCTCACCCAACCACTATCAGCCGCGAGCGCACGCCGACGAGTCGCGCATCGATGAACTCGCGCGCTCCATCAAGTCCAGCGGCCTCATTCAGCCCATCGTCGTGCGACGCGTCGGGAACGCCTACCAGATCATCGCCGGCGAACGGCGGTGGCGCGCGGCCCAGCGCGCGGGCCTGCTGAAGGTGCCGGTCACCCTGCGCGACGTGCCCGAGGGACAGGAACAGAAACTGCTCGAACTGGCCCTCGTCGAGAACCTCCAACGCGAGGACCTGAATCCCATCGAGGAGGCGTTCGCCTACAAGCGTCTCGTCGACGAGTTCGACCTGACCCAGGACGAAGTGGCGGCAGCGGTCGGCAAGGATCGATCGACTGTCGCGAACCTGCTCCGGCTCCTGAAGCTTCCGCAGGACGTGCGCGACGAAGTGTCCGCGAACAACCTCTCGATGGGACACGCCCGCGCGCTGCTCGCGCTCGAGAAGGAACAGGACCAGCGCAACCTCGCCCGTGAGATCGTCGCGCGCGGCTGGTCGGTGCGCGAAACCGAGCAGATGGTCACGCGGGCGCTGACGAAGGCGAAGGGCGGCAGCGCGGAAAAGAACGGTGTCGCGCCCACGCTGGACGTGCACACGCGCGCGGCGCAGGACAAGCTCCGACTCACCATCGGCACGAAAGTCGACATCGTGCGGAAGGGAATGGGCGGGGAGATCCGGATCGCGTTCAAGAACGAAGACGAGCTTATCCGCGTGTACGAGATACTGGTAGGGAATAGGTAGCAACGACGGGGCCCGGCATTCGATGACGCAGAAACGCCTGACCGAAATGGTCTCCTGCTCGGGTTGAGCGAGCAAACTCGCCGCTGGCGAACTCGCTCAGGTCCTGAGCAGCATCCCGGTTCAACAGGACGATCGCATCCTGGTCGATTACCGCACGTCGGACGATGCGGGCGTGTACAGGTGGGCGGCGGGCCCGGCCCTTGTGCAGACGGTGGATTTCTTTACCCCGATTGTCGACGACCCCTACACCTACGGCCAGATCGCCGCCGCCAACGCCCTGAGCGACGTCTACGCGATGGGCGGCCGCCCGCTCACCGCGCTCGCCGTCGCGGGCTTCCCGCAGAAGGACTTTGACCCGGCCATCATAGAGGCCGTGTTCAAGGGCGGCTACGACAAACTCCGCGAAGCCGGCGTGGTGTTGCTCGGCGGACACACCGTGCGCGACAACGAGGTGAAGTTCGGCTACGCCGTGACGGGCGAGGTGGATCCCGAGCGCGTGCTGTCGAATGCCGGCGCGCGGCCAGGCGACGTCATCTTCCTGACGAAGGCGATCGGCACCGGCATCATCGGGACGGCCATCAAGGCCGGCCGCGCGCCCGAGGCTGTGATGCTGGCAGCGGTACGTTCGATGGTCCAGTTGAACCGGAGTGCCGCCGAGGCGCTGCGCGCGCTGCCTGCCGGGTACGTCCACGCGTGCACCGATGTCACCGGCTTCGGCCTGATCGGCCACGCCAGCGAGGTCGCGGCTGCCAGCGGCGTGACGCTGCGCCTCGACGCGCGAGCGGTGCCCCTGATCACCGGTGCGCGCGAGCTCGCCGCGGGCAATCGGCCCGGCGGCCTCGCGAGCAACCTCGACCACTTCGAGTCCGGCGTGCGCGTGGTCGGAGGGCTCGATCCGGACCTGCTCTGGCTCCTCTACGATCCCCAGACCTCCGGCGGCCTTTTGATGGCTATTTCGGAAGGGGAATCCGGTGCTGTGCTGAAAGAACTGCGCAATGCCGGAGTTGAACAGGCGATGATCATTGGCCGCATTACTGGCAAGTCAGAGGGTTTGATACAGGTATCGTTGAAGTTGGCTGGCTGTGGCAGGAAAACATTTTCAAAACAGGGGGCTGATATGAGCAAGAAGATGGAGAAGGTGGAAGTTGAATGTTGTTCGCACACCGAGACTGGGGGATCAGGCGATGCCATGACAGCGTTTCAGAATTTCATGGGATTGGCCATGGCGCCCGGTGCGATTGAT
>JAPKZP010000408.1 GCA_026393735.1 Acidobacteriota bacterium | reverse complement strand
GTGCCGGGTGTCGCCGCGGTTGTCGGAGCGCCCCCGCGGCTTCCGCTTCCCTGGCCAGGCGTTGCGGCCGACGTGGAGCCGCCCTGGCCGGCTGCGCCCTGGGTAGCGGCGCCCGGGCCGCCCTGGGCGCCCTGACGTCCGCCGAATCCGCCTGCGCCGCCGGCGCCGCGCTGCATCTCAGGCGGAACGGGCTGGTTGAGAGCCGCGAAGATGTCGTTCGTAGGACGGAAGCGCAGTGAGGCGTTCGGGACGCGCATCACATCCGTTCGGCGTGCAATCTCGATCGTGACGTTGGCCGTCATCCCCGGCTTCAGCTTCAATTGGGGGTTCGGCACGTCGATGACCGTCGCGTAGGTCACGACGTTCTGCGACACGATGGGCTGGAGACGGACCTGGGACACCGAGCCGACGAACTCCTCGAGCGGATACGCGTCCACCCGGAACTTGACGACCTGGCCCGGGCGGATGCGGCCCACGTCCGACTCGTCCACATTGGCGTTGACCTGCATTTTGGCGAGGTCGGCCGCGATGATGAAGAGGACCGGCGCGTTCATGCTGGCCGCGACCGTCTGGCCCACGTCGACGTTGCGCGAAATCACGATGCCGTCGATCGGCGCTTCAATCACGGTGTGCTGCAGGTTCACTTCGTTCTGGCTGAGCGAGGCCTGCGACTGGACGACCGACGCCTCAGCAGACTTGATCTGCGCCTCTGCGGATCTCACCGCCACCTGGGCGGCCTCGAGGTCATGGGGTGCGATCAGCTTTCGGGCCGCCAGGTTCTCCGTGCGCTTCAGCTTCGACCTCGCGTCCTCGAGGGTGACTTTGAGCCGATCGAGATCGGCCTGCGATCGCGCGAGATTCGCGCGGGCCTGTTCGATCTGCGTCTGCAAGAGCGACGGGTCGAGCTCGGCGACGATCTGGCCCTTGCGCACGATGGAGTTGAAATCGGCGTAGAGGGCCTTGATGTTGCCCGAGACCTGCGACCCCACCTGGACGGTCGTCACCGCCTGGAGCGTACCGGTCGCGCCGACCGCCTCGACGATGTCGCCGCGGCTGACCGCGAGCGTCGAGACCTTCGTTTCGACCGCAGGGTTCCGGTACTTGTAGTAGGCACCCGCGGAACCCGCCACGGCGGCGAGCACAATGATCGCGATGATGAACTTCTTCATGATGCTCTCACCCGGCCCTACTTCGACGCTTCCTGCACGCGCTCGAACTCGACCAGCGCCTTGCGGTAGTCGAGCGCCGCGCGCAGCTCAGTGATTTGCGAATCGAGCAAGTCGCGCTGCGCCTGGACGACGAAGAAGTTGGTCGACATCCCGACGTCGAACTTGCTCTGCTCGTTCTCCAGGCGCTTCTCGGCCAGTTGCCGCGCAGCGCGGGCCGCGTCGACGCGGCGCAGCGTGCTTTCCACCTGCAGCGCCGCGTTGGTCACTTCGGTGGCCACCGTCAGTTCGAGCCCGCGAAGTTGCGTCTGCGACTGCTGGTACTGCACCTTCGCTCGTGCGTACGCAATCTTCTGGCTGCTGTTGCCGAGCGGGTACGAGAACACGACGCCCACGAGCCAGTTCGGGTAGTCGAACTTGGAGAGCATCTGCATCGCGTCGGCCCATCCGCCGGGGATGGTGCCGACGACCTCGGTGCCTGATCTGATGAACTGGTTGCCGCCGAGGCCGCGCGTGCCGAGGGTCGCGATCGCGTCCAGGGCCGGATGCATCTGGTTCTGCAGGTAGCGGATGTTCACGTCGCTGCTTTCCAGGTTCTTCCGCGCCGTCACGAGGTCCGTGCGCTGGCCGAGGGCCGCCGTCACGGCCGACTCCAGATTGATCGGCGTCGGCTGGACTTCGTTGATGTCGGTCGGGTCGATCGTCGCCTTCCAGAGCGCGTCTTCGGTGCTGCCGACAATCAGGCGCTTCAGCACCAGTTCCGCCGTGCGGCGCGTCGCCTCGGCGACGGTCAGTGTCTGACGCCGTGTTGCGGCCTCGGCCTGGGCCGAAATGATGTCCATGGGGGTCAGCGTGCCGACTTCCACGCGCACCTTGTTGTGGGCGGCTCCGATGGCCCGGATCGACGCGACCAGGTCCCAGTACGCGTTGCGGGTGCTGGCGATCGTGTTGATGATCCGCGCCTTCAAGGTGACGTCCGAAATCGCCCTCGTAATCTCGGTCGTCTGCAGCGACTGGCGGTTGTTGTCGATCTTGAAGTTGCGCCAGAGGGGCTGATTGAACGTTCCGGTGATCTGGGCGGTCCACTGCGGGTTGAGGGTAGCGAACGTGCTGGTCGTGTTGGTTCGCGAGTTGTTCCACGCCGCAGTGAAGCTGGAGCCGTTCCAGGGCAGGGCCTGGGTGATATTCGTGTTGAGGTTCGACACCTGGTTGGTCACGTTCGTGCCGCCGTTCAGCAGGCTCGTCGGCAGCGGCGCGTTCGAGTTGGCGTTGACCGTGGCGCCGAGCACCGGCCGGTAGAAGGCCTTCACCTGCGCCAGCGACATGTCCTGCAGCTTCGGGTTCAGCCGCTCGACCGTGAGCTCGATGTTGTTGTCCAGGGCCATCCTGACCGCGTCATCGACCTTCAACTGCAGGACGGGACGGGCCAGCGCGCGCTCCTCGAGCGACTTCTTTGGTGCCGCAGCCTGGGCGGCCTGAGCCTGCGCCGAGTCGAACGTCTCGCGGGCGTAGGTCACCAGCTCGAGCATCCGGGCCTTCTCCGCCGTGGTCGGCGACGGCGCCGTCGCCTGGGCGGAGGCCACTATCGGAAGCGCGACCACGACGGTCACGAAGATGACGCGGGTTACCAGCCGTCCAAGCCTGTTCACAAAACTCCTCCCTCGCCCAACGGTCGAGCCGTCTCCGGTCGATGCCCGGGCGTCCGGCCGCCTTTGCGACGTTCCTGCTCCCTGCTGTCGTGGAGGGCCTTCATCTTGAGCCGCTGTTCTGGCGTCAGGAGCCGGTGCATGCGATACACCATCAGCGTTCGCGTCCGGTCGAGGTCGCCCCGGGCGGCTTCGACCTGATCCACGAGCTTCATGACGTCCGGTTCCGCAGCCGTGCCCTCGGCGATGACGTCCGACAGCCGCTTCTCGAGCCGATCGAGGCTCTCCTTACCGGCGGTCATCTTGGGCAGTAGCCCCTGAAAGACGTCCTCGAGCTTCGTACATTGTTCGGGCGTCAGCACCAGATCGGTCTTGAACCGGTCCTGCTGCCACCACTTGAAACCCTGGGCGCCAGCCAACGCAGGAAGGCCGACGATCAGGATTGCGCACCAGATTAGGGTTAGCCACCTAGACATGGCAGGCTTACACCTCCGCTTCGCCTATGAACTACGACTTCTGGCGTGCAGGTGTTTACCGGGATTCGGCTGATTGGGCTGCGAAACCGGCCAGGCGAAGAATGACGGCGCCCACCGAGTTGTCCGGGGTTGAGGCCCCGGCTGTCAACCCGACATGCAGCGGGCCGCTCGCCGGAAGCCATCCGTCCTGGCTGACCTCGGTCTTCGAGTCACAGGGGCGGTGCCGTACGGTCGTCGACGATTCAAGGCAATCGTCGTCCGCGATATGGTAGGTCGGCACCGCAGTCCGGCAGATGCGGGCCAGGTTGAGCGTATTGCTGCTGTTGTAACCACCCACCACCAGCATGAGATCGAGCCGGTGTTCGTTCAGCAGGGCGACAACGGCGTCCTGGCGATCCTGGGTGGCGCTGCAGATCGTGTCAAAGGCGCGGAAGTGCCGGGCCGCGAATTCCGCGCCGTACCGGTCGGTCAGCGCGGCGCGGAACATCTCCCCGACCTCCATCGACTCGCTCATCAGCATCGTCGTCTGGTTTGCGAGCCCAATCCGCACCAGGTCGGTATCGGGATCGAATCCCGGCGATGCGGCCTCGCCGAACCGGTCGAGGAACGCGGCGCGGTCACCGCCCTGGCGGATGTACGTGCACACCGCGTCCGTCTCTTCGCGGTCCAGCACGATCAGGTACGGGCCGCTCGGTGCCTTCAGCGCCTGCGATGCTGTCGCCCGCGTCTCCTCGTGATGGACCTTGCCGTGAATGACGGACGTGAACCCGTCCTCGGCATAGCGGCGGACATTCTTCCAGACGTTCAGCACGGACCCGCACGTCGTGTCGACGAGCGTGCAGCCCTGGCGATCGAGCTGTGCGAGCAGGCCCATCGTGACCCCGAACGCCGGCAGGATGACCACGTCATCGCCGCCCAGCCGATCGGCAGACTCCCCGGGATCGTCCATGAACCGGATGCCGCTCGTCCGGAGTTTCTCGTTCACGTGCGGGTTGTGGATGATCTCGCCGGTCAGGTAGACCTGCTTGTCGGGGAACTTGCGGCGCGTCTGGTACGCGTAGTCGACGGCCCGATCGACGCCATAGCAGAAGCCGAATTCCCGGGCGAGGTGGACGGTCAACCGCCCCGCGCGGTACGTGAAGTCGCCCCGCTTGAGCTCGTCGACGAGATCGCTCCGGTAGTCCTGCGCCAGTTCGGCCGCGACCGCGTCCTTGAGGTCGAGACCCCGGCGGAAGATCAAAGAGGGCATGGTGATTCCGGAACCGTGTCTAGTGGATGCCCGTGCTCGCGTGCAGCGCGGCGGGATTCACGCCAAGGCGGCGGATCGCGGCCTCCCACATCTCGGCCGGTTTCGTGTCGAAGACAATCTCCGGCGCGACATCGCTGATGAGCCACGACGACTCGGTCAGCTCGCGGTCCAGTTGTTGGGGGCCCCAGCCCGCATACCCCATCAGCAGCCGGGCCTTTTCGACCGGCGGGCCCTCAATCAGCCTGCGCAGAAAGTCGGCCGACGAGGAGACGAAGATCCCCGGGCTGACTTCGAACGCGTCCTCACCCAGCGGTTCCTCGGGCAGCAGCAGAGCGCCCCGCTGGGACTCGACGGGGCCGCCGGCCCAGATTTCGAGCCCGCTGTCCCCGGCGAGCGGAGGCGTGAACTCGACCACGCTTGCCGCCGTCTTGCCGGTGGGGCGGTTCAGGATCAGGCCCCACGAGCCGTCTCCGCTGTATTCGCAGAGGAGGATGACCGTCCGACGGAAGTTGGGGTCCGTCATCTGCGGCATCGCCAGCAGCAGGGCCGGGGCCAGCTTCGGACGCTGGGGCGTCTCATCGTCCATATCCGCATGATACGACAGAAGGGAGGCGGCCGGGGCGTGGGAGGTTTTCCAACCCCAGAGTTCACTTGCGTCGGTTGTGGAGCAGGCCTTCCCGGGCCTGAGCCTGTCGAAGGCAGGTCTGCCTAACGCCCCGGCGCACGCAGGGCTGAAGCCCTGCGCCACGCCTGCAACGGTAGCCAACCCAAGTGAGTTCTGCGTCTAGACATCCGTTGGCGAGTAGCCGTCCGCCGAAGGATTGCGCAGGTACGTGTCAATGGCGCGGGCGGCCTTGCGCCCGGCGCCCATGGCGGAGATCACCGTGGCGCCGCCGGTCACGATGTCGCCTCCGGCGAAGACGCCGGCCTTCTGCGTGGCGCCCGTCGAGTCGTCCGCCAGAATGTTGCCCCACTTGTTCACCGGCAGGTCCGGCGTCGTGCTGCGAATCAGCGGGTTGGCGCCCTGCCCAATCGCGAAGACGACCGTATCCACGTCGGTGTCGAACTCCGATCCCTTGACGGGCACCGGGCTTCGGCGGCCCGAAGCGTCAGGCTCGCCGAGTTCCATGCGGATGCAGCGGATCGCACGGACGCGCGACCGCTCGTCGGCGAGAATGGCCGTCGGCGCCGCGAGCATCGTGATCTGCACGCCCTCTTCCTCGGCGTGCTCGACCTCCTCGACGCGGGCCGGCATTTCCTTCTTCGTGCGGCGGTAGATGAGGTACGCGTTCTCCGCACCGAGGCGCAGGGACGTGCGCACGGCGTCCATCGCGGTGTTGCCGCCGCCGATCACCGCCACGTTCTTTCCGCGGATCGTCGGCGTGTCAGAGGAGATCGGAAACTGGTACGCCTTCATGAGGTTGGAGCGGGTCAGGTACTCGTTGGCCGAGTAGACGCCGATCAGGTTGATGCCCGGGATCTTGGGAAACGTGGGCAGACCAGCGCCGGTGCCGATGAAGACGGCTTCGAAACCCAGCTCCGTGAACAGTTCGTCCACCGTGAACGTCTGGCCAATGACGTGGTTCGTCTTGAGCTCGACGCCGATTCGCTTCAACCCGTCGATCTCGCGCTGGACGATCGCCTTCGGGAGACGGAACTCGGGGATGCCGTACACGAGCACGCCGCCA
>JAPKZP010000448.1 GCA_026393735.1 Acidobacteriota bacterium | reverse complement strand
GAGGTGATGCTGTTCAGGATCGCCGTTGCCGCCGTACGCGTCAGTGTGTCGGCCGGACGTCCCGGAATCGCGGGCGCCTGCGCGAGCTTGAACGCCGAGGTCAGGATCGCCGCTGCGTCCTGATGCGTCATCGGCTTGTTGGGATTGAACTTGTTGTCGGTGTCCGGCACGACAATCGATTCCTCGAGCGCGCACTCAATCTGTTTCCCGAACTTGTCGCCGGTACGGACGTCGCTGAACTGGCGAGGAACCGGC
This sequence comes from Acidobacteriota bacterium, assembly GCA_026393735.1. GTDB lineage: Bacteria > Acidobacteriota > Vicinamibacteria > Vicinamibacterales > JAKQTR01 > JAKQTR01. Next base: position 6,525 of record JAPKZP010000448.1, on the reverse strand, counting down.
TTCGCGTAGTCGTTGTATTCCGACCAGTGCACCCACTGGAAGTAGTCGGAGACCATCGCGACGAATTCGGCGCGCGTCATGGCGGCGGCCGGCGCGGGATTGGCCGCTGACGCGGCTGGAGCCGCCGTCGACTGCGCTTGCACGGACGCCGGGACCAGCGCGGCCAGCAGCGCGAGTATCCTGAACATCTTCATTCCCTTGCTCCTTCCCGAAAAGGTCACGCACCGTTCATCGTCGATCAACGGGTGCTCGACGCTTCCGCTATATAGCCCTTCTCCCGGTAGTAGCGCTGCGCGCCAGGGTGCAGCGGGACGCCTCGTGCCTGCCAGACCACGTCCGGGTTGTAGGAGAAGGGGATGATGCTGAAGATCAGGAGGCGCTTCTGCTGGTCCATGGCCCTGGCGACGTCGTAGGCGAATGCCTCCGGCATGTCGTCGCGCCCGTAGATCACGGTCCCCGATGTGCGGATTGTCTTGATTGGCCTGTCCATGCCTTTCAGGAGTTGGACCGGGGTTTCGCCAATGTCCCATTCCGAGGCCTTCGCGAGCGTCGTCAGGAGTTCGTCGGGCAGCTGCAGGAATCGCAGGTTGCTCCGCTGACTGAGTTCGTACCAGACGTTCGATTCCGGCGTGTTGTTCAGCGAGTTCGCGAACGAGATCACAACGTCAAAGCTCGAGCGCTGCGCGCCCTCCGTCGAGGTCACCATTCCACCCCACGACTTCAGCTCGTCCTTCGTGATGCCGTAGTACCGGAGAATCAACTCAGCGCGGATGCTGTCATCTGCCAGGATTCGCACCGGCAACTGGCGTTCCTTGACCTGCCTCAGGTCGGTGACAAACGCCTCGACGCGCGTGGCGACCAGGTAGTACTGCGGGTCTTCGATGTTGGCGATTAGGCGGAGGTTCGGGCGCGGCCCGTCGGCCTTGTAGCGTCCGGTCCCGCGGTACGCGTCGGCGAAGAAATCCAGGTTGACGACCCCGAAATCGACCGCGCCGCGCGGTGGCGGCGGCCGGTCGGCGGCTTGCTGCGGCGTCAGCGGCAGGGGTGTGCGCCGCTCAGACACGATGCGGACGCTGTCGATGCCCGAGCAGTTGTAGCAGACCTGCACGTCGTAGCCGAGCGGCGTCATCGCCGCCTTCACCTTGTCGGCGAGGGCGCCCCACGGGCATCCCGGACAGGCGCCGCCGATGATCGGCTTCTTGCTCGCGTACCCGTAGTCCGGGGACTGTGCCGGGAGCGGGTAGCCGGCCGCCGCCACGAGGATGCAGAGGAGGGCCGCTTTCCAGAGCGACGACTGGCGCACTTACGCACCGCCTTCCGTATGGGTCTGGCGCGGCCGCAACCGCGCCAGACCAGGGAGAATCTACTGCGGGGTCTGCTTGCTCTTGTGCTTGTCGAAGAACTCGAAGATCTGCGGCATCATGATCTCGACCGCAGTCGGGTGCGTGCCGGCACCGCCCATCGAGTTCCAGCACCTTCACCGCGTCCTTTTCGCTGAATGTCGCCGTGCGGCCAGGCCGGACCAAGGTGGTAGACCCTCATCGTGTCTCTTCTCACGGTTCCGCCGGCGCGCGAACACAATTCCGCTAATCCTTTGACAAAGTGCGCTCACCCGTCAAGCGGAAAGCCTCATGCGGCGGAACGACGACGTCTTGCGGCGGCCCGAATCGATCTGGCATCGACCGTCACGCGTGCCGATGGAGCGCCGCGATCATCGCCCGCAGGTCGGCGATCGGAATCTGGCCGGGCGCGGACGCCGCCTGTCCGACGGCGAACGACATGTCGGATCCAAACAGGAATCCGGCAGTCCGCGTAAGGATTCCAAGACCGCCCATCGACATCGTGCAGAGCGGGATAGCCGGGAACATCCGTCGGGCTGTCAGGGTCACCTCCAGGAGCCTGAGCACATCACCCGGTTCGAGGGGCATACAGGCAAGCTTGGCGATGTCGGCACCTTGGGCGACCATGTCCGAGATCGCCGTCAACAAGACCTCGTTGGCCGGGGTCTTCTGGAAATCGTGGAACGAGAGGATCACGCGCACGCCCTGCTCGTGCGCCAGGCGAACAATCGGACCCACGAAGTCGGGGCCATTCCCCAGCTCCACGTCGACGATGTCTAGGTGGCCGGACCTCAGAACAGACCGAACGATCTCGCCGCGGGTAGTCTGAGGGAGCGGCTTGGCGCCCCCTTCCTCCTGCGCCCGAAGCGTGAAGATCAGCGCCTCGCGAGGCAGGACACCGCGGACCTCGTTCGCGGCCCTGGCGATGCTGTCGAGGGAGAGATCGTCGAAAGCATCCGCGCGCCACTCAACGACGTCGGGCGACAGCGCCCGCGCGAACGTGGCCTGCTGCAGCAGCTCGGCCTGGTTTCCCGCCACAAGCGGCACGCAAATCAGGGGCGCAGGGCCACCGAACTCCGCATTCCTGACGATCAACGAGGTTGAGGTGCAGAGTCTCATGGAGTGTCTCCGACGCCCGTCCTGGGGCCGGTTGGGGGAACCAGCCATTCTCCGAGCTGTACCGTATCAGAAACTATGCCTGCTAAATTTTGTTGTAGATTCAAACAATATGTTTCGGGTATCGTAGCGGCCGTCGGCCACAGAGTCACCGTTACGCGTCCTTTCCTCGGTAGTCGGGAAGGAGCCCCTCGGGAGGTGTTTCGATGAAGTTCCTTCGAACGCTGATCGGCTGCGTCGGACTGGTGGCGCCAGTGATGGCGCTCTGCTTACTGCCGGCAAGCCTTGCCTGGGGGCAGGCCGTCTCTGGCTCCCAGATATCAGGCATCGTCAAGGACGCGAGCGGTGGAGTCCTCCCTGGCGTGACGGTCACGGCCACGAACACCGACACGGGGATCGAGCGCACCGTGTACACCACAGGAGAGGGCGCCTTCAACCTTCCCAGCCTGCCCGTCGGTCCATACAAGCTCACGGCTTCGTTGACCGGCTTCACGACCTACGTGCAGAGCGGCATCGTCCTCCAGGTCGGGTCGAACCCCACGATCAACGTCACGCTGTCGGTCGGCGGCGTCGGCGAGGAAGTGAATGTCGTGGCGGCGGCGACGATGGTGGACACCCGGGGCACGAGCGTCGGGCAGCTCATCGAGGAGAAACAGATCGTCAACCTGCCGTTGAACGGCCGGCAGCCGACCCAACTGATTCTGCTGTCGGGGGCCGCCGTCGTCACGACCGCGGGTGCCCTCGTCGGGGACCGGCGCCAGTACCCCTCGTCGGTCTCGATTTCCGTGGCAGGGGGCACCGGTAACGGGACGGCCTACCTGGTCGACGGCGGCTACAACAACGACCCGCTGGCGAACGTCAGCCAGCCGTTTCCGTTCCCCGACGCCCTGCAGGAGTTCAAGGTGGAGAACGGCGTGCGGCCCGCGCGCTACGGGATCCTGCCGGGCGCCACGGTGAATGCCGTAACCAAGAGCGGAGCCAACAACTACCGCGGGGCGCTGTTCGAGTTCTATCGGGACCATCGCTTCAACGCGATCAAACCCTTTACGACCAGCGATGATGGCCTCAACCGGAATCAGTGGGGCGGAACGGTTGGCGGACCGATCGCCAGGAACAAGGCGTTCTTCTTTGGCGGAGTCCAGTTCACGCGGCTGCGCGTCAACCCGACCGACACCACGTCGTTCGTGCCGTCGGCGAAGATGCGCGCAGGCGACTTCACCGACGTGGCATCCGCCGCGTGCAACGCCGGCAACGCCCTCACGCTTCCCGCGCCATTCGTCAATAACCGAGTGGACCCGGCGCTGTTCAACCCCGTCGCCGTCAACCTGATGAAATACCTCCCGGTTTCGGATGACCCGTGCGGCCGCATCGCGTTCAAGGTTCCCGACAACAGCAACGAGCAACTCGGCGTCGGCCGCGTCGACTGGCAGATGACGACCAGCCGCAAGCTGTTCGTCCGCTACTTCATCGCCAACTACGATCGCGCGCCGCTCTACGACGGCACGAATGTGCTGATGTCCACCGGCAACGGGCTCGGCCTCGACAATCGCGTGCAGACGGGTGTGATGGCCCACGACTGGGCGGTCAGGAGCAACCTGTTCAGTTCGACGCGACTTTCGTTCGCCAAGAGCCGCATCCTCCGGCTGCAGGGCGACTCGCTGTTCACGTGGAAGGACCTCGGCTCGAAGATGACGCCGATGGCCACGGACCCGGGCATGGAGTTCGGCGTCGCGACGATCACCAACGGCTACCCGCAAACCGCGTTCCCGGGGCGGTTCAACTCGATGACGTGGCAGCTGTCCCAGGACTTCGACTGGACGAAGGGCGCCCATCAACTGGCGTTTGGCGGCATGTGGATCCGCCCCAAACTGGACGCCTACGGTCCGTTCCAGGCCAACGGCTGGTTCACCTTCAACGGGTCGCGTGTCGGTGGCGGGCGCGTGGGGTACGCCGACCTGCTGCTGGGGCTGCCCAGTCAGTTCCGGGAGGGGGGCATCCAGGATATTCAGCAGCACATGAACTACCTGGCCGCCTACGTGCAGGACACGTGGCGCATCTCGGATCGCCTGACCCTCAACGCCGGCCTGCGGTGGGAACCGTACCACTCCGCCGTCGACGAGGCGGGTTACGCGAGCCACTTCGAGATGGACAACTTCTTCGCGAACATCCGCAGCACGGTGTATACCAAGGCGCCGGTCGGGCTGATGTACCCCGGAGACAACGGCTACCCGGGCACGTCGTACAATCGGAGCAACAAGAACCAGTTTGCCCCGCGCCTCGGCATGGTCTGGGATCCGACTGGGGACGGCAAACAGACCATTCGCGCCGCCGGCGGCATCTTCTACGAGATGCCGAAGATGTGGCAGTACGGCCGGGCGCCCCTCAACCCGCCCTTCGGCAATACGCTGGTCGTGAACAACCCAGCCTCGTTCACGGACCCGTGGGCCACGTACGCTGGTGGGGACCCGTTCCCTATTCAGAAGCCGGTTTCGTCCACCGTCACCTAACCGCAGTTCGGAAGCTTCGTGAACATGCCCCTCAACGTGAAACCCACGCAGCCTGGCCTACATCGGCAACCGTACCAGCCACCTGTGGCTCGGGAAGGAAATCAACCCCGGTATCTACATCCCGGGGGCATCGACCACGGCGAACACAAATACCCGGCGGTACCTGTATCTGAGCAATCCGACCGAGGGGCAGTACTACGCCGACGTACCCACGACGGACGACGGCGCCACGGGACAGTACAACGGGATGGTCGTCGCCCTGAACCGCCGATTCGCCGACAACTGGAGCCTGCTGTCCATCGTCACCTGGAGCAAGTGCATCAATGACGGCGACCCCGGGATCGACATCGCCAACTCGTACCCTGATCCGAACGACCGGAACACCAACCGGGGGCCCTGCAACTCGGATCGCCGGTTCATGTTCAACGCGTCCGTCATCTGGCAGAGCTCTGGCGTCGGCAGCGGGTTCGCGAACGCGCTGACGAAGGACTGGCAACTCAGCACGATCATCGTGGGCAGATCCGGCGCGTCCTTCACGCCGTCGCTCGCGACCAATAACTCCCTCACGGGCCTGAACAACCAGCGCCCGTCTACTTCAACGTCGACTTGGCTGTGTCGCGTACGTTCCCGGTGTGGAAGCACACGAAGCTCGAGGGCCGGTTGGAGGTGTTCAACGCCTTGAATCGATTCCAGCTGGGTGATCCGGTCGTGGACTACGCCAGCGTGAACTTCGGGAAGATCGTGACAGCGGAGGATCCGCGTATCCTGCAGTTCGCCGTGAAGTTCACGTTCTAGGCTCGCGCATGGATGGGTTGACCTCAGTTTGGTCAGCCTGAACCGCTTCGTCGATGCCTGCCGGGGGACCGGACGCTGCACGATCGACAGTCAGCGTCCGGGCTTCCGGCAGGTCGCCTTCATCAAAGTCCCCACCTTTGTACAGCCGCTCGCCATGTTTCTAGGAGGATGAGTATGCGACATGTTCGTCTCGGAGTCGGGCTTGCAATTGCGCTGGGTATCGCCTTCACGGCCAGCGTGTGGTCGCAGGGGCCACCGGCGGGTGTTCGCGAAGTAACCGTCAACCCGGACGGGAGTGTCACGATCAAGAACGCGGTCGTCCCGCTTCCCGGCATGATGAGCGAGGGAAGCAAGAAGGTCTTGATGCGCGCGACCGCGACGGAAGGGCCGGGGGCTCCCGTGCCGGTGCCGAGCGGCATCCCCGACATGGCCGAGGTGCGGCGTGTCTACAACGAGAACCTCAAGCCCAACGTCGATCACATGCGCGAGGTGTTCCCGGTCGACATCGAGGAAACGACCATCGCGGGCATCTCGGCGGCGATTGTGACGCCCAAGGGCGGCGTGCCGGAGAAGAACAAGAACCGCCTGTTCCTCAACGGTCCGGGCGGGGGGTTCCGCACGGGCGTTCGTGGTAACGGACTGCTGATCAGCATCCCGGTGGCAGCCACGCTCGGCGTCAAGGTCGTGACGATTACCTATCGCCAGGGACCGGAGTACAAGTACCCGGCCGCCAGCGAGGACATGCTGAAAGTGTGGGACTACTTCAC
>JAPKZP010000110.1 GCA_026393735.1 Acidobacteriota bacterium | reverse complement strand
TCAGATCGCAGGCCGCGTGGCTCACGCTGCCGCTGCTGGTCGTCGTCATCGCCGACCGCCGCCGCAATGCGATGAGCGCGCTCATCGGCGCGGGCGTGTGGTTCGTTGCCGGAATTGCGCTGTGGCTCGTCCCGCTCCTGATTGCCAGCGGCGGTCCGCGGACCTACTATGCGGCGTTCACCACGCAGGCGGGAGAAGACTGGTCGGGCGTCGACCTCCTGGCGACGCACTTCGGCTTGCGCCGATTCGTCTTCGCGTTGTCCGACACGCTCGTCCGTCCCTGGGCCGGGGCGGAGTGGCTGATGTTGTCGGCGGCCGTCGTCGGCGCGGCCGTGCTGCTGTGGCGCGGGCGCACCGCTCTTGGAGTCCTGCTGGCCGCCTTCGTGCCGTACGGGCTCTTTCACGTGTTCTTCCAGGAGACCGTGACGACCCGGTATGCGCTGCCGCTCGTGGTGCCCATCGCGTATCTCGCGGCACACGGATTCTTTGCCTTCAAACGCCTGCACGGATCGACGCTGGGCTTGCTGACCTCGCTCGCGTGCATGATGGCGGTCGCCCCGACCACCGTCCGATACGCCCAGGCAGGGAGCCCGGTGTCGCGTGCCCTGGCGGAGGTCAGGGCAGACGCCGCCAGGCAGCCGGGCATCGCGGTCGGTCTGCATCATCGGTTCAAGCGGTCCGTCGAAGCCGACCCGATCGCGCCGGCCGTATCCCTGGCCGCACCTCCCAAGCACGAGTGGCTGTCGGTCGAGCAGCGGTGGCTGGCCGGCGACTCCGGCCCGCTGTGGTTCCTGGCCGATCCGCTGCGAACAGATCTCGCGCTCATCGATCCTCAGGCGCGTCGGGTGCGCGGCGACTACCAGTGGCCGTTCTCGAGCTCGGTGTTCCTCGGAGGCGTCCGGCCGGATCAGCTTCGGTGGCTGGTCATCAACGAGCCGGGCTGGTTCGCGGGTGAAGGCTGGCACCTGACACCGGAGACCGCCGGGGTGGCCCAGGCCGACGGCAAGGGGCTGGATCACGGGCCCATCACCGCGTGGCTGAAGCGACGGACCGGACCGGTGGCGCTGATGATTGGCGGACGCCATCTTGGCAAGGGCGCTGGCGTCACGGCGCGAGTCGGCGTGCGAATCGACGGCCGGGAGATCGAGACGTGGCTCGTGCCGCCGAGCGAGCAGCCGTTCCTCCGGTTCGTGTCGCTCCCGCCCGGGACAACAACCGGGGACGGGCGCTGGGCGCGGCTCGAGATTCAGTCCGTGGCGGCCGATACGGGGAAGAACACCGGGATCGTTGTCGTCGACCAGTTCGATGCGCAGGCGCCGGACGTCCCGATGCTGGGATTCGGTGAGGGCTGGCAGGAAGCGGAGCACAACCCGTCCGCGGGCCTCTCGTGGCGGTGGGCAAGCGGGAAGGCCCTGCTCCACGTGTCGACGGTCGAGCGGGACCTCGAGCTGCAGATCGTCGGCGAATCGCCGATGCGCTACTTCGTGCGCCCGTCGCGCGTCGTCGTGACCGCGGGCACGCAGCAGATTCTCAGCCTGGGCGTGGCCGACGACTTCGCGTGGACCGCGCGCGTGCCAGCCGGCGCGCTGAAGGCGTCGAACGGCCTCATCACCCTCGACACCGATCAGGTCTTCAGGCCCGCCGATCGGGGCCAGAGCGCGGACAAGCGCGCCCTCGGCCTTCGAATCTACGTCGTCACAGTCAGGCCGGTTTCCTAGCCAGGCACAGCAGCGAACTGCCGAACGGCATCGGCACCACGCGCGTGAGGCGCGCCTCGATCGCGAGCGCGAGGCTGAGCGCCGCGTTGACCGGGGCCGGGGGCACCGTGATTTCGCCCAGGGCCTCTTCCGCCTGCGCGAGTCCGGCGACGCGCTGGCCGCCACGCACCACCAGCATCAGCGGAAAGAGCAGCGCGTTCGTGTAGGTGATCCGCTCGACCAGGAATCCCGTCTGCTCGAGCAGCGCCCGCAGGCTTGCGCGGCTGTACCGCCGGAGTTCGGCAGACAGCACCGAGTGATTCCCGCGCAGGATCTCCATGGCCGCCACGTTGACAATGACCGCGCCGCCCGGCTTGAGCACGCGCCACATCTCGGACACGGCGTGTCGCTCGACCTCGTCAGGCAGACAGTAGAGCACGTCGAATGACGTGACGATGTCGAACGCGGCATCGGGAAACGGCACCGCGCCGGCACTGGCCTGCGCCGTCCGTCCAAGGCCGCCCGCCCGGGCGAGCGTCAGGCCCGTCCACGTCAGGTCGAAACCCCAGGGCGTGCCGTAGCGGCCGAGCAGTCGCAGGTTCGCCCCGGTACCGCAGCCGCAATCCAGGAGACGGAGACCCGAGCGGCCGGCTGCGGCCGTTTCGAGCAGCGGGGTCACGAACTGGCGGAAGCCGCGAAACCAGAAATGGCGTTCTTCGGCGCGCGATGTCGCTTCAAGGAGGCGGTCCACGTGACCATCTTACGTCGGCGGACCGTTGACTTTGGCACAATGAGGCCATAGAGTCGCTGCAGCTATTGTTGCAGTGGTGCGCCTGCGGTCACCGGTTTCGTGAGGCGCCTGCAAAGACCTGCGAGGAGACCAACCCATGAAGAAGCTCTCCAGATTCTGTGTCCTCGCGGCGGTGTGTGCCACGATCGCGGTCTCTGTGTCGTGCTCGAAAAAGCCGCCCGTAACTGCGCCGCCGCCGCCACCGCCGCCCGTGACCACCCCGCCGCCGCCACCGCCACCACCGCCGCCACCACCGCCGCCACCACCGCCGGCTCCAAAGCCGCTGAGCGAAGACGAGGTCTTCGCGCGCAAGACGCTGGCCGAGTTGAACGCGGAAAAGCCGCTGCAGGACGTCTACTACGAGTACGACAAGGCGGACCTGCGCGACGACGCGCGGGCTGCGCTGCAGAAGGACGCCGAGTGGCTCAAGCGCTGGACGGGCGCCAAGATCCTGATTGAAGGCCACTGCGATTCACGGGGCACGGCCGAGTACAACCTGGCGCTCGGAGACAAGCGCGCGGCAGCCGCACGCGACTATCTCGTGAGCCTCGGGATCGCGATGGACCGGGTCCTGATTGTCAGCAAGGGCAAGGAAGCGCCGTTCTGCACCGAAGAGGCTGAAAGCTGCTTCTCGCAGAACCGGCGGGGCCACTTCATCATCTCGGCGAAATAGCTCGGAGCTGTCGGACGCGATTCTCCAACCGGGAATCCGGGATGCGCTCCCGGGTTTCCGGTTGTGTTTTCCGGCGAACCACAGCCGATTCTACGCTCCGAGGTCCCTCGCCATCGCGACGGCCGCCGCGCGCGGATCCGGCGCGGCGATAATGGGACGTCCCACCACGATGAAACTCGCCCCGGCGGCCACGGCGTCCGTCGCGCTCATCGTCCGCGCCTGATCGTCGGCCGGGCGGCCGCCCTCGACCGGCGCCGCGGCGCGGATGCCGGGCGTGACGAGCACGAACCGATCGCCCCGCGCGCTGCGCAGGTGGCGTACTTCCTGCGGCGATGCCACGACCCCGTCGAGCGACGCCGCCTGGGCCAGCCACGACAAGGCATCCACCTGTTCGATGATCGGGCGCGAGATTCCGATCGAGGCAAGCGCATTCTGGTTGAAGCTGGTCAGGACCGTGATCGCGACGACCAGCGGCGCGGGCACACCGGCCTTGTGTGCCGAGGCGTGGGCGGCCTCACGGGCCGCCTTCATCATGTCGTGGCCGCCGCTCGCGTGCACGTCGAACATCCAGGCCCCGAGCCGCGCGGCCTCGGTCGCCGCGCTGGCGACCGTGTTGGGGATGTCGTGGTACTTCAGGTCGAGGAATACGCGATGCCCGCGCTCGGTCAGCCGGCGGACAATGTCCGGGCCGGCCGCGGTGAACAACTGGCTGCCCACCTTCACGGCGCCGACGGCGCCGCGCAGTTCGTCCGCGAGCGACAGTGCCTTCGCGGGGGTATCGACATCAAGTGCGACGATGATGGGATTCATAGGCACCTGTCATATCCAGCGCTCCATCGAGCCGACGAGATCCGTGACGCGGCCGACGTTGTGCCGCGCCATGTACTCCTCGATCCCGCTGCGGAGCGTCGACCAGATGAACGGGTCCACAAAGGTCGCCGTGCCGATCTGGACGGCCGTCGCACCGGCAATCATGAACTCCAGCACGTCCCGCGCGCTCGAGATGCCGCCCATGCCGACAACCGGGATGCGGACCAGTTGGGCGCACTCGTACACCATGCGCACGGCAATCGGGCGGATCGCGGGGCCGCTCAACCCGCCCATCGTGTTCGAGAGCTTCGGCCGCCGCGTGTCGACATCGATCGCCATGGCCAGGAACGTGTTCACCAGCGAGACGGCGTCGGCGCCGGCCTCTTCAGCCGCGCGAGCGAAGGAGGACACGCTCGTGACGTTCGGCGTCAGTTTGGGGATGAGCGGCAGCGTGGTGACCCTGCGCACGGCGCTGACCACCTCGTGCGTGCTCGATAGATTGCACCCGAACTGGATGCCGCCTTCCTTGATGTTCGGGCAGGAGATGTTGAGTTCGATCGCGGCCACGCCTTCGACATCCGACAGGATGCGCGAGACCTCGACGTACTCGTCGAGCGAACTGCCGCACACGTTGACGATGACAACGGCTCCGAGGCGCCGCAGTTCGGGCATCTTCTCACGGACGAAGCGATGGACACCGATGCCCTGCAGGCCGATCGCATTCAGCATGCCCGAAGGCGTTTCCACGATGCGCGGCGGTTGATGCCCCTCGCGTTCGTTGAGGAACAACCCCTTGACGACCACGGCGCCCAGCGAGGAGAGATCGACGATGTCGGCGTACTCGAGGCCGTAGCCGAAACAGCCGCTGGCGCTCATCAGCGGGTTCTTCAGCACGAGGGAGCCGATGCGGACGCAGAGATCCACGTTCATTCCCACACCAGATCTTCGCCGCGGAACACGGGCCCGTTGAGGCACGACCGCACGAAGTGCGGGGTGCCCGACTCGTCGCGGACGCGGACGACGCAGCTGTAGCACCCGCCCAGGCCGCATCCCATGACCTGCTCGGTCGAAACCTGGGACGGGCGCCCATGGACGCGGCCGAGCGCCGCGACGGCCTTGAGCATCGGCTCCGGCCCGCAGACATAGATCGTCAGCGGACGGTCGGCGGGCATCACGCGCAGGGCCGCCTCGAGCGGCGCAGTCACGCGGCCATGTGTGCCTCGCGTACCGTCCTCGGTCGCCAGATCGAGCCTGACGCCGCGGGCCTCGAACCAGTCCAGATAGAAGAGGTCGGTGCGACTGCGCCCGCCGTAGAACAGCCGCGTTGGCGTGGCCAACGCAGCGAGCGACTCGGTCAGCGCCGCAAACGGGGCGAGGCCCACGCCGCCGGCCACCATCCAGGCCTCGGAGGGAGGTGCCACCAGGTCGAAGGGTTTGCCCAGGGGACCCAGCACCGCGAGGCGGTCGCCTGCCGACGCTCCAGCGAGGCGTGCGGTGCCTGGCCCGACCAGCTTGCAGAGGATCGAGATCGCCTCCGGCGTGCCGTCCGCGTCCCGCAGGATTTCGAACACCGAAAACGGGCGGCGCAACAGCGGATCCGTTCCGGTCGTCGTCCGGATCATCACGAACTGGCCGGGCCGGGTTGCGGCCGCAATGCCCGGCGCGGCGAGCACCAGGACATGGTAGCCGGCCGACAGGTGTGTGTTGCGCAGGACCTCAGCGTCGAGGTCGATGGGTGCCATGGGGGCAAGTATAACTGCGGGATTGGGGATTCGGGACTACGATGGAAGACGGAGCGGAGGACACGTGCGATACCTGCGGATGCTCACGAACTCGGTGATCGGGGGCGCGGCCTTTGCGCTGTACCTCACCGTGCTCGTGCTGCAGCTCAACCCCCGGTATTCGCTTGCCGGGGTGCCGGCGCTTGCGGCGACGATCCTGCTGTCGTACGGCGTCCATGTCTCGGCCGCGTTCTACGCGCTGATCGTGTTCCGGCAGCTCGTCGCGACGGACGTCATCTCGCCCGGCTGGATCAGCTTCCGCTTCCTGGTGTGGGTGTGCACGGCGGCCGCCGTGCTGGGCGCGGTCTTGATGTGGGTCAACCTGCGCGGGTTCGGGACCGTCCTGGACGTGGATGCCTTCCGCCGCATGACCGGCGGCGCCGCGAGCCTGTCCATCTGCGCAGCGGTCATGGCAGCGCTCGCGTTCGGCCACCGATGGGCCGGGCGCCACAGCTCGCGGGTCGGGGCCGTCGTCCTCGGGCTGACCTTGATGGCGTCGCTCGCCGCGCCGCTGATGCTCAGGGGACCCGGCACCGAGGATGCGCGTCCCGCCCGCTGGCCGTCAGCGGCCACGGAGACGCCGCCCCCCCCAGGTGAACGACGAGTCGTGCTTGTCCTGCTCGAAGGCGCGTCGCTGGACCTGCTGGCCCCCGCGGCCGCCGAGGGCCGCCTGCCTCACTTCGAGCATATCCTGGAATCTGGCGCCTCCATGCACGTCGCGACAATTCGGCCCACGCAGGCGGGCACCGTCTGGACGGCGGTCGCGACCGGCAAGCTGCCGTACAAGAACGGCGTCCGGTCCGCCGCGCTCTACTATCCGCTGGGCGGCCGCGAGGCGCTCGAGATCCTGCCGGACTACTGCTTCTCGCACATCCTGGTGTATCTGGGCCTGGTGCGCGAGCAGGTGCACGCCAGCCGCGACCTGACGGCTCGGCCCCTGTGGAATCTCCTGAGTTCACAGGGAGTGTCCGTCGGCGTCGTCAACTGGTCGGTCACGCTGCCCGCGCGCGACGTGCGGGGGTTCCTGGTGTCGGATCAGTTCGATGCCATTCAGGCCAGAGTGGTCGACATCGAGGGCGCGAACGCGGTGTGGCCCCGCGAGGCGCTCGCGACGGCGATGGCGGCGGTCAGCCAGGCCGCGCGCAATGAGCGGCCGCCGACCGGCCAACTCCCGGACGCGGTGGGGCCGCTCGTGTCGAGACCGTGCCGGTCCGATCGGACGTACGAACAGGTGATGCGGCAGCTGGACGAGCGGTACGCAAGCCGCTTCCTGGCCGTCAGGTACGAGTGCCTGGACAGCGCCGGGCACTACCTGCTGCGGTACGCCGCGCCCCGGGCCTTCGGCGACGTGACCGACGACGAACTCCAGAAGTACGGGTCTGCGCTGTCGTCCTTCTACGCGGCGGCCGACGAGGCGCTGGGCCGCGCGGCCGACGCGCTCCGGCCGGGCGACCTGCTCCTGGTCGCGTCGGGATTCGGAATGGAACCCATGAGCGTCGCGAAGCGTCTGCTCGAGCGCACCCTCGGCAATCCCGAGCCGAGCGGGACGCACGAAAGAGCCCCGGACGGCTTCCTGCTGGCGTACGGCGCCGACGTGCAGCCGGGCCGTCTCCCGCGCGGATCGGTCGTGGACCTCGCCCCGACGATTCTCTACTTCTTCGGCCTGCCGGTCGCACGGGACATGGACGGATTCGCGCGCACGGACATCTTCACGCAGTCGTTCACGCAGGGCCGGCCCATCACCTACATCCCCACGTACGAACGGTAGCCGCACCAGCGTGCCGTGCCGGCGAATCCCTTCCGGGGGATTCCTGATATACTCCTCCCGCTCTTTAATCGCAGTCCCGTGAGACCGCAAAGAGAGGAAGCATGACAGGCTGCCCACCGATTCCCGCCAGACGACCGGTTCCCGTTCCCCGAATCCCGCTTGAGAGGGGGTCCTCATGACCGTCCTGATGGACAGCGAGCGCATGGGGCGTACGCTCACGCGCATTGCGCACGAAATCGTCGAGCGCAACCGCGGCATCGACAACATTGCGCTCGTCGGCGTGCGGACGCGCGGGGTGCCGATTGCCAGGCGCCTCGCCTCGATTCTGCGCGCGGTCACCGGCCACGAGGTGGCCACCGGAGCCCTGGACATCACGCTCTACCGGGACGATCTCATGAAGACCGCTGTGGGTCCGCAGCCCATCGTGCGGCGCACGGAGATCCCGTTCTCGATCGACGGCCGGCACATCGTGCTCGTCGACGATGTCCTGTACACGGGGCGGACGATCAGGGCGGCGCTCGACGCCCTCATCGACTTCGGCCGCCCGAGTACGATCCAGCTCGTGGTGCTGGTGGACCGCGGCCACCGGGAACTGCCGATCAAGGCCGACTACGTCGGCAAGAACGTCCCCACGTCCCACCGCGAGACGATCCACGTGCGGCTGTCCGAGATCGACGGCCAGGATGAAGTGCTGATCGAACAGGTCGAAGGAGAGCAGGCATGACCGAAAGCGCCACGCGCCTTCGCGGAAAGGATCTGCTGGGCATCGCCGACCTGACGGCGTCGGAGATCTCGCTCATCCTGGACACCGCCGAGGCGATGAAGGAAGTCTCGTCGCGACCCATCAAGAAGGTGCCGGCCCTGCGGGGCAAGACGGTGATCAACCTGTTCTACGAGCCGTCGACGCGCACGCGCACGTCGTTCGAGGTCGCCGAGAAGCGACTCAGCGCGGACACGCTGAACATCGCGATTGCGACGTCGAGCGTGGTCAAGGGCGAAACGCTCATCGACACCGCGTTGAACCTCGAGGCCATGAACCCGGACATCATCGTCATGCGCCATGCCTCGTCGGGCGCGTGCCACCTGCTGTCCCGCACCTGCAAGGCGGGCATCGTGAACGCCGGAGACGGGATGCACGAGCATCCGACGCAGGGCCTGCTCGACGCGTTCACGATCCGCGAACGGAAGAAGCGCCTGCACGGGTTGAAAATCGCGATTGTCGGCGACCTGCTGCACAGCCGGGTGTTCCGGTCGAACGTCTACCTGCTGACGAAGATGGGCGCGGAGGTCTGGGCGTGCGGACCGCCCACGCTGATGCCCGCCGGCATCGACCGCCTCGGCGTGCACGTGACGACGAGAGTGGAGGAGGCGGCCGAGGGCGCGGACGCCATCATGATGCTGCGCATCCAGCTCGAGCGGATGCAGGGCGGATACTTTCCGTCGCTGCGCGAGTACTTCCAGGTCTTCGGCATGACGCCCGAGCGGGTGGCGCTCGCGAAGCCGGATGTCATCATCATGCATCCAGGGCCGATGAACCGCGGCGTCGAGATCGCGTCGGAAGTGGCCGACGGGCCCGCGTCAGTCATCCTCGACCAGGTGGCGAACGGCGTGGCGGTGCGGATGGCGGTGCTGTATCTGCTGGCGGGAGGGGGTAACGATGAAGCTGCTGCTTAGGGGCGCACGGGTCGTCGACCCCGCGTCGGGCGTGGATGGCATCCGGGACGTGCTCGTCGACGGCGATCGCGTGGCGCGGGTCGACGCGTCGATCCCGCCGTCCGCGGTGCCGGACGCGATGGTGGTGGAACTCGGCCCCGGTCTCGTGCTGTGCCCGGGCTTCATCGACATGCACGTCCACTTGCGCGAACCGGGATTCGAACACAAGGAGACCGTGGCGACCGACGCGGTTCATCCTGAAGCAGGCGGCCGAAGCACACCTCGCTCGGGTCTATCCGATTGGCGCGGTGTCGAAGGGGTCCGAGGGCAAGGAGCTCGCGGAGATGGCCGACATGCGAGAGGCCGGGTGCGTCGCCTTTTCGGACGACGGCCGGCCGGTGGCCACGGCCCTGCTGATGCGGCGCGCGCTGGAGTACTCCAGCATGCTGGGCTTGCCCATCATCGATCACTGCGAGGACAAGACGCTCGCCGGCGAGGGCGTGGCGCACGAGGGATTCCACACGTCGCAGCTCGGCCTCCGTGGCATCCCTGGCGCAGCGGAGGACGTCATGGTCGAACGCGACATCGTGCTGGCGGCCATGACGCGCGGCCACGCGCACATCGCACACCTCAGCACGGCGGGCGCCCTGCGCGCCGTGAAAGCCGCGAAGGACCGCGGCGTGCGCGTGACGTGCGAAGTCGCGCCCCACCACTTCACCCTGAGTGACGAGCGGCTGCTCGCCCCGCTCGCGTACGACACCAACCTGAAGATGAACCCGCCCCTGCGCGAGGCGGTCGATCGCGACGCCCTCGTGACGGGCCTCATGGACGGTACCGTCGACGCCATCGCGACGGATCACGCCCCGCACCATGCCGACGACAAGCAGGTCGAGTTCGACCGCGCGTCCTTCGGCATTGTCGGGCTCGAAACCGCCGTGTCGCTCACGCTGGACCGGCTCGTGCACCCCGGTGTCATCACGCTCGCGCGGAAGGTCGACCTGCTGTCGGTGAACCCGGCCCGCATCATCGGCGTGGCCGGCGGACGAATCGCCGCCGGCGACGTCGCCGACATCACCATCGTCGCGCCGGACCTGGCGGTGACGGTGTCGGCCGCCGCGTTCCGGTCGAAGAGCCGGAACACTCCGTTCGACGGCTGGTCGCTGAGGGGCGGCGTCGCCGCCACCCTCGTGGGCGGCCGCGCGCTGTTCGTCAACCCCGCGGTGGCGGCCGTCGCCGCGCTCGGGAGAGCCTGACCGTGAGCCGGCACGACGATATTCGCCAGAAGGCGCTCGAGGACCTGCAGCGGTTCAAGGTGCTGATGATCGACGGGCACTTCGATTTCGGCAACGGATACCACGGGCGCGCGTACCTCAACCCGCACCAGCTCTTCAGGTATCCCTCGACGATCTGGCGCTTCGCGCAGGACCTCATCGACCTGCTGCCGGCGTCCATCGTGGACCAGACGGACCTGGTGGCGGGTCCCGTGACGGGCGGAGCGCTCCTCGCCCATACGATCGCGGGGCTCCTCGACAGCCGCCGGAAGCTCACCGAGCCGGCGCGGCTGTTCGCGCCCTTCGCCCCCGATGCCACCCGCGGCCACGCGCTGCGCGCGTTCTGCGGCGCGCAGATGGCCGGCAGACGCGTACTGCTGGCGGACGATGTGCGCAATACGGGCCAGACGTTCGAGCGCTGCGCCGCGCTCGTCGCCGAGGCCGGGGGGACGGTCATCGGCACCGTGGAGATCTACGATCGCCTCGAGGCGATTGTCGACCTCGGCGTGCCGAACATCGCGCTGGCCGAGTACCGCACATCCGACAACTACCCGGTTGCCGACTGCCCGATGTGCCGGCAAGG
>JAPKZP010000680.1 GCA_026393735.1 Acidobacteriota bacterium | reverse complement strand
CCGAAGTCGTAGACCGCGATCGTCTCGTCCTTCTTCTTGTCCAGTCCGTAGGCAAGCGCCGCGGCCGTCGGCTCGTTGACGATGCGCATCACCTCGAGGCCGGCGATCTGCCCGGCGTCCTTAGTGGCCTGCCGCTGCGAGTCATTGAAGTAGGCGGGCACCGTGATCACGGCCTTCGTCACCGGCTGGCCGAGGTACTCCTCGGCAGCCTGCTTGAGCTTCTGCAGGATCATCGCCGCGATCTCGGGCGGCTGATAGTCCTTGCCGCTGGCATGCACGCGCGCGTCGCCGTTGGTCCCGCGGGCGACCTTGTACGGCACCATCTTCATTTCTTCGGAAACTTCGTCGTATTTCCGGCCCATGAAGCGCTTGATGGAGAACACCGTGTTCTCGGGATTCGTCACCGCCTGGCGCTTCGCCACCTGCCCGACCAGACGCTCGCCGGTCTTGCTGAAACCAACGACCGATGGGGTCAGGCGTCCGCCTTCAGGGTTCGTAATGACGACCGGCTCGCCGCCTTCCATGACGGCGACCACCGAATTCGTCGTACCGAGGTCAATACCAATGATCTTGCTCATGTTCGCGTCCTCGCCTTCCTCGTGAAATCACAGCGCCCAGGGCGCGAGCACAGGCTCGCGGCATTCCTTAGGGCTTCGTTAGTATAAAATCTAAGCATGCTTGTGTCAAGTCATTAGGTATCTGTGACCGATGTGTGGCGTGCTATACTCTGTTTGCCTGCCTACAGACGACGGAGTTCCACTTCGCCCTGGAACTTCCGCGCTTCTATCGAGGGTCCGATGACCAACGCACGACGCGCATGTCTGTGGGTGATTGCTTGTCTGGTCGCGTGGCCGGCCTCGTCCTTCGCGCAAGCGACTGACACGCCGCCGCCCGGCCCGCCTCCCGCCCACATCGCATTCATCGACGGCCAGGCCTCCATCGATCGTGAAGGCCGCACGGAGCCTGCCGCCGCCAATCTCCCGCTGCTCGATGGTGATCGCCTGCGTACCGCGGATGGACGCGTCGAGGTGCTGCTGCCGGACGGCTCGCTGCTCCACGTCGATCGCGACACCACGGTCGATGTCCTGGCGAGCGATCTGCTTCGCCTGCTGCAGGGCCGCGTGAACCTCGTCGTGCGCGGCACGCGCGATCCCGGTCGCGCGACGCGGTACCAGGTCGATACATCCGCGGCGTCGCTTCAGACGAGCGGGCCAGGCGAGTACCGCATCTCCGCAGCCGGCGGCGCGGGCGGCGCCAACGTGGACGCCGCCGTGATGCGGGGCGAGGCCACGCTCGTCAATGAACTTGGGGCGCAGCGGATTCGCGCCGGCGAACGGGCGTTCGTGCGCGAGGGCCTGGCGCCGAGTGCCCCGCAGTACTTCAACTCCGCGCGATGGGATCCGTTCGATCAATGGAGCGCCGCGCGGCGGGGCGCCCAGACCGCCACGGTGTCGGTGCAGTACCTCCCGTCGGACCTGACGGTCTACGCGAGCACGTTCGATCGCTACGGCACGTGGCGTGACGAGCCCGGCTACGGCCAGGTCTGGTATCCGTCGGTCGCCGCCGACTGGCGGCCGTATTCGGTGGGGTACTGGCGCGACTACCCGGCATGGGGCTCGTTCTGGATTGGCAACGATCCCTGGGGCTGGCCCACGCATCACTACGGCCGCTGGGGATTCTCGGTCGGCTTCGGGTGGTACTGGATGCCCGCGCACGTGTGGGCGCCGGCGTGGGTGTACTGGGCGACGTACCCGGGCTATGTGAGCTGGTGCGCGCTCGGCTACAACGACTACCCGGTGTTCGGCCACTGGGGCGTGCACGGCGCGTATTACGGCGGCGGCTACGACCCGTGGCGCGGCTGGAACGTCATGTCGCGCGACCACTTCAACTCGCACATGCCGGTTCACCACGCGGGGATCGACGGGCATCACCTCGCTCCCTCGATGCGCGGCGCGTTCGTCGCCCAGCGCCAGGCGCCCTACGGGCATGCCGTCCCGCGCGGCTACGCGGGTGGCGCCGCGGTTCCGCGCGGCTCGGCCGGCGGCGATCGATCGACGGCTGGTCCCGGCGGCGGAGCGGCGGTTGGTCGCGGACCTGGCGGGCAGCCAGGCGAGCTGGGGCCTCGCGGGGCGTCTGGCGCCCCGAACACGGCCGCAGCCATGTTGGACCGGGCGCAGCAACGGACGTATTCGAACGGGGCGCCACGAACGGACACGCCACGGACGCAGGCGCCGCGCTCGACGCCGGACACGCAGGCCTTCCGCGGCCGGCGTGACACCGTCGCGCCCGTCTGGGGCGGATCCAGCTCCTCGGCCGTCAGTCCAGAGAGCCGGTATCGGGCCCGGGCGCTTCCTGACGAAGTCAGACGCATGCTGCCGGGGGCGTCCTCGTCGAGTGCGTTGCCGCGCGCAACATCGCGGTCGACGCCGAGTCCGTACGACGCGTCGCGCACGAACGGCCTGCCAGACCCGGCTCTCGGGCGGACACGCTCGTACGACTCGTTCGGGTCGTCTGGGGTGACACCGCCGCGCGAGCGCACGAGGACGTACGATGCGCCGCGTTCATACAGCCCGGCGGACACGGGCAGCGGCCGGACACGCTCCTACGACACGCCGCGCACGTATGGCGCACCCGACGCCGGGGCCGGCCGCTCGCCGTCCTACGGCGGCGGCTCGGCGCAGCCCCGCGGCGGGTCATCGGACTCGCGGCGCGGTAGCTCGCCCCCGAGTTATCAGGGCGGCCGATCCTCAGGTCAGTCGTCCGGGTCCTCGCCGCGTTACAATCCAGGCAGCGGCAGCTCGCAGCCGCGCGGCGGAGGCGGTGGGGCTTCGTCGCGCCGGCGGGGCGGCGCTCCTGAACCATGACGAAAACCCGCGCGCGAGCCACAGCGCCGCGCACATCGCTCGCCAGACAGGCCGGCATCGTCGCGATCTTCGTGATCGCGGCGATGCTCGGCATCCTGACCGGCGTTCTGCTCGCCTACGCGGGAGACCTCCCGCAAGTCTCGGCGCTCGACGAGTATCGCCCCGGCACGATCACGCGCCTGACGGCCACCGACGGTCGCGTGGTGGGCGAATTCGCGACCCAGCGGCGGATCATCGTGAAGTACGAGGACATCCCGCCCGTGCTGCGGCAGGCCATCCTGTCGGCCGAGGATGGCGAATTCGAGAGCCACTTCGGCCTCCGGCCTATCCGGTTGCTGGTGAGCGCGGTCCGCAACCTCGTCTACCGGCGTCAGCTGCTCTACTCGGGTGCGAGCACGCTCACGCAGCAGCTCGCCCGGAAGCTGTTCCTGAAGCCGGAGAAGACGCTCGAGCGCAAGATCAAGGAAGTCGTGCTGGCGCTGCAGATCGAGAAGCGGTACACGAAGCACGAGATCTTCACGATGTACTGCAACCAGATGAACCTGGGCCACGGCGCGTACGGGGTCGAGGCCGCGTCGCGCGTCTACTTCGGGAAGCCCATCAAGGACCTGAAGCTCGAGGAAGCGGCGATGATTGCCGGCATCCTGCAGCTGCCGGAGCGCCAGAGCCCGTACATCAACCAGAAGTGGGCCATGCGGCGCCGCAACTACACGCTCGACCGCATGGCCGCCGAGAAGTACATCACTGAGGCCGAGGCCGAGGCTGCCAAGGCGAAACCCATCGTCCTGGCCGGTCTGCCGGGGCCGTCGAACACCATCGCGCCGTACTTCGTCGAAGAGGTGCGGCAACATCTCGAGCGGCAGTACGGCGCGCGCGAGCTGTACGAAGCCGGCCTGTCGGTGGAGACCACGCTCGACGCGGATCTCCAGGCGGCCGCGAACCGCGCAGTCGACCAGGGCCTGCGGGCGCTCGACAAGCGCCGGGGAT
>JAPKZP010000097.1 GCA_026393735.1 Acidobacteriota bacterium | reverse complement strand
TCGTCGGATGCGGGTGGCCGAGGTGCTTCCCTTCTGCCCGCAGGCACATCACCGAAGCTCAGCCGAGGACAGAAGGGAACACCTCGGACAGGACCCGCAGCCGACGGGCGGGCGACTCAGAATCGCGGTCCTCTACCTGGAGACGGTCTGAGGACTTGTGCATGACAGCTGGAGGGAGACGATCGTGATCAAGAGTGTCCGTACCGCTATGGCCTTCATGCTTCTCGTCGGTATTCTCGCGAGCGTCGTTCCCGCGTTCGCGCAGACGGCTCCGTTCGTGGGCGCCGTGCAGATCAAACGGCCGAATCTCGTCGTGTCGGACATGGATCGCGCGCTGCGCGTCTATCGCGACATTCTCGCCTTCAAGGTGTTCGCCCTCGATGCGTCCGGCCCCGAGTCCTATTCGTACCCCGTGTTCAAGTTCCCGAAAGAGGCGAAGCTGCGCATGGCGACGCTCAGCACGGAGACGGGCGTGCGGATTCTCGCGCTGACGGAGATGAAGGGCGCGCCGCTGCCGCCCAAGCCCGTCCCGCACCGCGATGCGGTGGTGATCGAGGTGAAAGGCATCGAGCAGGTCATGGAGAAGGTCAAGGCCGAAGGGCTGTCGATCGTCCCGCCGAAGTTGTCGAAGACGCCCGAGGGCCTCACGTTCATCGAGCAGGCGTTTGAAGATCACGACGGTCACCTGATCGTGCTCTACGAAATCCGCGCCTCGTGACGAAACGGCCACCCGCGGACATGTCCAAGAAGGCGCCCACCTCCGCCCGCAGCACGCCGGTCGACGTCTGGAAGCTCGGCCGGGGTGAGTTCGAGGACCGGGTCGCAACCGAAGAACCGCTCGAGATCCGCCTCGACGGCCGTGCGCTGGCCGTCACGCTGCGCACGCCGGGAGACGACGAGGAACTGGCCGCCGGATTTGTGGTGACGGAAGGGCTGGTCTCGAGCGTCGACGAGATCGATCGGATCGTCGCCGTTGCGGACGTGGCGCCGTCATCGAGAGGCAACGTCGTGGACGTGCGGCTCGTGCCGGACGCCGCGCGACGGGTCTCGGCGGCGCAGTCGAAGCTCGCGCACCGGCCCAGCTTCATCACGTCCGCGTGCGGGGTGTGCGGCCGCGGCACGATCGACGCGGTGGCGCGCCGGGCGGCACCGCTGCCGGACGGACGCCGTGTTGCGGTCAGCCGCATCACGGAACTCCCGGATCGGCTTCGCGAGGCCCAGGCAGTGTTTGCGGAGACCGGCGGCCTGCACGCGGCCGGGCTGTTCGATTTCGAGGGCACGCTGCTCGTGGCGCGAGAGGACGTCGGCCGCCACAACGCGGTCGACAAGGTGGTTGGCTACGGCGCGCTCGGGCGCGCCTTGCCGTTTTCGAACACCGTGCTCGTCGTGAGCGGCAGGGCGGGATTCGAGATCGTGCTGAAGGCCTGGATCGCCGGCATTCCGATCGTGGCATCCGTGTCCGCGCCGTCCCAGCTTGCGGTGCACATGGCCGAGGAAGCCGACATGACGCTCATCGGTTTCCTGCGGGGCCAGAGCTTCACGATCTACAATGGCCGGCACCGTATCCTGGACCCGTCATGATTCACCTCAACGACGAGCCCGTGGCCTGGGAGCCTGGCCTGACCCTGGCGACCCTGCTCGCCCGGCAGGGCTATGCCGCCCCGACGGTGGCCGTCTGGCTCAACGACGAGTTCGTCGCGCGCGGGTCGTACGAGCAGACGCCTGTGCCGGATGACGCGTCGGTCATTGTCGTCCTCATGGCGCCGGGCGGGTAGCGCGGTTCCGCGCTGGATGGAAGACCGCGAGGCGAAGTCGCTCGCACGTCGGCCGCGGGTCCTGTCCGAGGTGTTCCCTTCTGTCCTCGGCTGCGCTTCGATTGTGCTGCCTGCGGGCAGAAGGGAAGCACCTCGGCCACCCGCGTCCGACATTCTCGACTCG
The DNA here is from genome assembly GCA_026393735.1 of Acidobacteriota bacterium. Classification (GTDB taxonomy): domain Bacteria; phylum Acidobacteriota; class Vicinamibacteria; order Vicinamibacterales; family JAKQTR01; genus JAKQTR01. The sequence goes on along the minus strand of JAPKZP010000097.1, from coordinate 462 downwards.
CGGTCTTCCATGCGGGCGAGGCGGACTCAGTCGACTGCGATTTTCACGACGATCTTCTTCACGGGCCCGGGCGCGTCCACGGCCATCTGCGGCATGTGCACCTCGCCGGGCCACAGCACGACGAACTCCCCGGCCTTGAGTTGCAGGTAGTCACCGCTGCCGGTCAGGAACTCGACGTCCTTCTCGGCGTCGTACCCCAGGCCCGTGAACCGGTCGAGCGGTCCATATCCCATCCGCTCGGTGCCCGTCACGACGCACTGCAGGTCCGCGTAGCGCTGGTGCGCTTCCCACCGGCCCTGATCCGGCCGTTTCGTCGTGTAGTGCTGCACGAGGGCGTACAGGTTGGCGCCGTCGAGTTCGTAGCGGCCTTCCTCGAGGGCAGCCAGGTCGGTCTGCTGCAGGAACTCGAAGGCGCGCGCGAGGCGCGCGTCGAGCGCGTGGTAGCGGTGAGCGCGGGCGATA
>JAPKZP010000547.1 GCA_026393735.1 Acidobacteriota bacterium | reverse complement strand
TCGAGCAGCATGAGCAGTTGACGCAGTACGGGCACCGCGCGCTCGGCGCCGAGCGGTTGCACGAGCTCGATCAGTGCGGCCTGGCGCACGTCGTCGGACCTCGCGATGCCCCGGGCCAGCAGATCGCGGCCGCGACCCGAGGTGGCGGCCAGCGCGTGCAGCGCCTCGCGCTGAATGCGCGGGTTGGCGTTCGTGAGCATCGATTCGAGCACAGGCAGGTGCTCGGCGCCGCCGGCGTGCTGGAGCAGCTTGATGCTCGCGCACTGCACGTCGGGATCGTCGGCAGACAACAGCCGCCGGAGCGCTTCCCGGCCCGGCCGGCCGCAGCCGAGTACCACGTGCTCGATGCGCGCGCGTACCTGCGAGTCCGTCTCGCCAACCCACCGGCGCAGAAGCGCGGGAATGACGGGCGGGCCGATGGCCTGCAGCACGAGGCTCAGCGCCTCGATGGGCGCGGGTTCCCCCTCGACCAGTTTCGCAATCGCCTCGTCGAGGATCCACGTCTTTGAGAGTTCCTGGAGCACGTCGACGGCGAACGGCCGGCGCGCACTGTCCCCGGGCTCGCTGGCCACGCGGGCAACCGCCTCGGCCGCCGCCGCGCAATCTGTCCAGTCGCCAGCCTCCGCGGACTCGAGCACCTGTGTGCGCAGAATCGCGAGGACGTCCCGCCACCTGACCGGATCGGTCTCAATCCGCGACAGGTCGGTCAGCATCGCCAGGCCGAGGTCGTGGATCGGTTCCCGGTCGATCGACCGCACCCACTCCGCGACGCGTTCCGGAGGATCTTCCATCTCCCGCGCGGCGCTCCGGTTCTGGGCGGCGTCGAGCTCGCGCGCGTACGGGGCCGACACGAACTGACGATTGGAGAATGACAGCAGTTGCCGTTCGATCTCCTCCCAGCGTTCCAGGAAATTCGCCTCGAACGCGACGTGCGTTGAGACGACCTGCTGAGCCGCTTGGACGACCGCTCGGCGCCGTGCCGTGTCGGGCAGCAACTGCATGAGGGTGGCGGTGAGCTGCGACGAGGCCGACCCGTCCGTGACGACGGCGCGTGCCAGGAACGCCGACGCCGCCTCGTCCGGGATGCGGTCGATGAACGCCGCGGCCACGTCGAGCGTGCCCTGCATGGCCTCGGGCGTGCCTCGCCTGGCCAGGAGGCCCGACATGACGGGTTCGCTCATCGCTCCGCCGAGGGTCGCCGCGTGACGGAAGACCTCGTCGAAGCGCTCGGGCTGCATGACCCGCATGAAATGCGCGGCCGTCCGGAGTTCCCGGACAATGGCGGCGGCCGCCTGTTCGGCGTTCTCGGCATCCTCGAGCGCCCGCTTCAGGGTGGCGAATACATCGTCGGCCAGCGAGGCGCCGATGCCCGCCGCCTCGAGGTAGTGGCCGATGACGCCGGCCAGTTCGGCGAAGTCGCCCCCGATGCGGCCGCGCAGCAATTCGCCGAAGTCGATCTCGAGAATCCCCGGGCTCGGATGACGCTGCGTCTTCCACTGCCGCTGGATGCCACCAGCCGCCCGCACATCCTCGGGCCGGGAGGACAGGAGGACCAGGAATGCACGCCACGAGTCGACTGAAGCCCGTCCGTCCAGGTTCAGCGCACCGATGCCGTGACGGTGCAGGATGGAGGCGAGCTCCGAGACCACGCGTTCAGCGCTTTCGACCGGGACCCCGCGAACCAGGAACGTGCCGGGGAGGATCGTGAGGCACGCCGACCCGCCCGCCGCGAGGGACTTCGCGGCCACGGTGACCGACTGCAGCGTGGAGTCGACGGTGGGGTGGGACGGCGGATAGAAGCCCACGGCCCTCGCAGCCGCGCGGAACGCGCGGGCGAACTCGATGACCTCCAACTCCTCAGGAGGCAGCGTCGGGTTGGTGAGTTCAGTCGCCATGTCGAGTAGATCTCTGCCGCGAACGGCCCCGCGCCGTTCACCGTGATTATCGGGCGGTGCGGGACGTGACGGGATGGTTCAGACAGCCCGTGCCCGGATCTTCCCGGAATTGCACAAATGGATGTCGGGTCGTCGGGCGGGGCGGCCGGGCCAGCCGCCGGACGCTCGCCGGGGCGCTCGGGCGCTCGAAGTTGCAGGCGCGGCTCCGTGCGCGTAGCATGCGACCCGGGGCGCGCTGGCGCACACGCACGTCGCACACGCGCGTCGCCCGCGTCCTGGACTGGAGATCCGCATGCCACGCGCCGCCCTTCGCACGGTCAAGGCCTCACAAGTCGAGATGACCGAACTCGTGCTCCCGAACGACACCAACCAGCTCGGCAATCTGCTCGGCGGCCGCCTGATGCATTGGATCGACATCGCGGCGGCCATCGCCGCGGCGCGACACACGAACCGCGTGTGCGTCACCGCGTTCGTCGACGAGCTCCACTTCCACCATCCCGTTCACCTCGGTGATGTCGTGGTGCTCCAGGCCTCGGTCAACCGCGTCTTCCGAACGTCTCTCGAGGTGGGCGTGAAGGTGACCGCCCAGAACACCTTTACCGGCGCGAACACGCACACGAACACGGCCTACCTGACCTTCGTGGCCATCGACGCGTCGGGCGCGCCAGTGGCCGTGCCGGGCATCAAGGCCGTGACGCCGCCGGAGCGCCAGCGGTACCGCGACGCCGCCCGACGCCGCCAGATCAGGCTGCGTCACCGCCGGCGGTAGGGCCCGCGCCGCCGGCTGAAATCCGAGGAGATATGAAGCGACCCGGGCGGAGCAGACAGGCGGGTGACGGGCCCCCATCCGTCACCCGACCACCCACACCGCCCGGGAAACTGTGTCGCGTAACCGCCGTGCCGTCGCCCGGCGTCGGTCCCGGGGTCGTAGCCCACAGGCTTCAGCCTGCGGGTGTCAACGTCAACACATCGGTCGTGAAACCGATTCTAGTGCTTCGGCGTCAGGCGCTTGTCGATCTTGTCGGCCTTCTGGCGCTTGCGGGCCGCGAGGTAGGCTTCGCCCGGGGCCCAGGTCGGGCTGACGGCCACCGCGAGGTGCATGAAGGCATCCGTCGCGAGGTGCTTGACGCCGCGGGCCGCGTGGCCGAGGACGAGCGCGAAGCCGGCAAACGGCAGGAACACGACGTAGAGGGCACCCATGATGGGGGCCATCAGGAGGAACAGGAAGGTCGGGATGCGGGTGTAGAAGTTGTCGGACCCGCCGGGGAGCAGCCCGCCCTCGGCCGGAATCATGGCCATGTCCCACGCC
>JAPKZP010000223.1 GCA_026393735.1 Acidobacteriota bacterium | reverse complement strand
CAGATCGTCGAAGGGCGGCTCCGCGGACGGCGCAGCGGGCGGCGCAGGCGAATCGCTCAACGTAAACGTGGCGCGCACGTTGACGATGACGGGAACGGCCACGCCGTTCAGGAGTGTGGGCTCGTATTCCCACTGTTTCACCGCATCGAGCGCGGCCTGGTCGAGGAGCGGGACCCCGCGCAGTACCCTGGCGTCCCGCACCTTGCCGTCCTCCCCGATGATGGCTTCGATCACGACCACGCCCTGAACCCGGGCCGTCACGGCGATAGGGGGATAGACGGGTTTGACGTCCTTCAGCTTGGTCGGCGGGGCAATGTCCCGGCCGGCGCGCACCGCCTGCTGCGGCTGAGTCGTTCCTGGCAGGGGCGCGGCGGGAACACCGCGCACGGAACACACGAGCGCGAGCACGAGGAAGGCAGGCATCCGCATGACGGACCTCCTCTGAAGGCGGCTGGATGATAGCACGGGGCTCCGGCTCGTGGCTGGCGTCGGCCCGGCCGTGCACGGTGGTCGGGCACTCACGCCTCGCGTATGATGACCGCATGCGCATGCACCGCGTCTTCGCTCTCGCGTCGCTCATGTTCGTGGCGCCTGTCGCCGCGCAGGAGATGAGCCCTCACGATCGGCTCGCCCGCGAGATCCTGAAGCAGTTGATCGAGATCAATACGACGGACTCGGTCGGGAGTACGACGACGGCCGCCGAGGCCATGGCCGCACGGCTGAAGGCCGCAGGCTACCCGGATGCCGATGTCCAGGTCATCGGCCCCAATCCCCGGAAAGGCAACCTCGTCGCGCGGCTGCGCGGGACGGGCCGCACAAAGCCCATCCTCCTGCTGGCGCACCTGGACGTCGTCGAGGCCAGCAAGGACGACTGGTCGCCCGGCGTAGACCCGTTCACCTTCATCGAGCGCGACGGCTTCTTCTACGGCCGGGGCACGACCGACGACAAGGCCCAGGCGGCGATCTGGATCGCGAACCTGATCCGCTACAGGCAGGAAGGCCTCGTGCCGGACCGGGATCTCATCGTCGCGCTGACAGCGGATGAAGAGGGCGGCTCGTCCAACGGCGTGGCCTGGCTGCTCGCGAACCACCGTGACCTCATCGACGCCGACTACTGCCTCAACGAAGGCGGCGGCGGCGAGATCAAGGGCGGGAAGCACATCGCGAACGACGTGCAGGCTGCGGAGAAGGTCTATCACACCGTCAGCCTCGAAGTGCGCAACGCCGGCGGGCACAGCTCGCTGCCGCGCAAGGACAACGCGATCTACCGCCTGGCGGCGGCGCTGAACCGGCTGGCGGCCTTCGAGTTTCCGATTGCCCTCAACGACGTGACGCGCACGTACTTCCAGCAGATGGCCAGGCTCGAACAGGGTCAGGTCGCCGCCGACCTGAAGGCCGTCGGCCAGCGGCCGACCGACCCCGCGGCGGCCAGGCGCCTGGCCGATGCGTCAGCCGCGTACAACGCGATGATGCGCACCACGTGTGTGCCAACCCTGCTCGAGGGCGGCCACGCGGAGAACGCCCTGCCGCAACTGGCCCGCGCGGTCGTCAACTGCCGCGTGCTGCCCGGCGAGGATCTCGCCGATGTCGACCGGACCCTTGCGCGCGCCGTCGCGGACGAAGGCGTGACGATGAAGGTTGAGTGGAAGGGCGTGCCGAGCCCGGCGTCCCCGCTGCGGGCGGACGTCATGCTGGCGGTCGAGCAGCAGACGACCGCGATGTGGCCCGGTGTCATCGTGCTGCCGGTGATGGCCACAGGCGCCACCGACGGCCTGGCGCTCCGCAACGCCGGCATTCCCACCTACGGCGTCGACGGGCTCTTCACGGACGTCGACGATGTGCGGGCGCACGGGCGCGACGAGCGCATCGGGGTGAAGGAGTACTTCGAGGGACGCGAGTTCCTGTACCGGCTGGTGAAGGCACTCGCGACAGGCCGGTAGTCCGAAGCGGTCAGGCGGTCCTGGGCGCGAGACCCTCTTCGAGACGGGCGCGCAGCCAGCGCCGGCGTTCATCGGTGACGAAGGCCGTTTCGATCCCGTTGCGCGTCAGCGTCAGGAGCGCGGCGTCGTCGAGACCGAGCGGTCCTGCGATCGCCGTGAAGCTGTGAGCCACGCTCGGCGACCCGACCATCAGCGGGTCGTCTGTCGACAACGACACCGAGAGCCCTTCCGCGAGAAACAACGGAAGCGGATGCTGCGCGATCGGCACGAAACCCATGCAGGCAGTCGAGACGGGGCAGCACTCCACCGCGACACCGCGTTCGCGGACGAAGGCGCGCGCGTCCCGCGACCCGGCGAGCGATGTGCCGTGGCCGATGCGCCGTGCGCCGAGGCGTTCGATCGCGTCGACGATGAAGCCCGGCGGTGCGTCGGCGAACACCGGAGGCCGGCCCTGCTCCCCGGCGTGAATCGTGATGGGCACGCCGGCGTCGCGGGCCGGGCGGAGTGCGTCCGCGAACGCGCCCGGCGGGAAAGGACGTTCGGGAAAGCCCGCGATGTCGAGGCCGACCGGGCGATCGGAACGGTGAAGCCGCGCGGCGAGGTCGGCGACCGGGCCGGCCTGGCCAGCAGGGAGGTTCGGGTCGCACCCCGGCAGGCCCTTCTGACGGCTGAACGCCAGGATGAACGTGCCGCTGACGCCCCGCTCGTCCCACGCGCGCTGCACGCCGAGGACGAGCGCCGCTGCGATCTCGTCGATGGACGCGTCGACGTGCTCACGGTACGTGTATGGGGAGCCGCGCAGCTCGGTGTGGACGCTGCCGTCGGCGGCGCATGCGATCAGCTGATCGAACACGGCGCTCTCGAGGTCGTCGAGCGAGCGCATCACCGAGAGCGGCAGGCCGAACGAGTCGATGAAGCGCGCCGCGCCGTCGGGGGCTGAGAGTCCTTCAGCCACCGCCGCGTAGTACTGGCAGATCGAGTCGGGGTCCTGCGGATCGACGCCGGCAATCACGGTCCCCGCGCGAGTCCGCGCCTCGGTGACGCGGTGCCGCTGGGCCAATCGCGCAATCGCTTCGGGCGTGAGACCCGCCTCGAAGTGCCGGTGCAGCTCGCAGGTATGCATGGACGCCAACAGGCTCGTGTTCGGGAGCGGGCGACGAGTGGCTTGTCGAAGATATCGGGAACGGTTAGAGTCTGTCGAGTCAAATCCCCGTGCAGCGCGGCTTTTGCGCCGGTCATCCGTGAGGCTCTCACAGACCAACGTATGGACACCATCACGCTCGCCCGCCCGCAACACACCCCGGAGTTCCGACGTCGACGAGGCATCAACTGGATGTCGCTTGGCATGCTGTACGCGTTCTTCTACGCGACGCGCTACAACTACACGGCAGCGGCGCCCTACCTGGCCGACACGCTCGGCTGGAAGAACACCGAACTCGGGGTGTTCGAGACGATGATGCCGCTCGTATACGGCCTCGCGGTCGTGCTCAACGGACCCCTCGCCGATCGGATCGGCGGCAAGAAGGCGTTCCTGTTCGGGGCGGCCGGCGTTGCAGTGATGAACCTGCTGTTCGGCGTTGCCAGCCTGGCCGTGCTGTCGCCGGCGGTGTGGGCCGGCACGGGAGTCGGACGTCACGTCGTCACGCCTGCCGGGCTGGGGTTTGGCCTCTCCGGGGGCATGCTGCTGGCGCTCATGGCCGTCGTCTGGGGCATCAACGGCTATTTCCAGTCGTTCGGCGCACTGTCGATCGTCAAGGTCAACGCGCAGTGGTTCCATGTTCGCGAGCGCGGCACGTTCGCCGGGATCTTCGGAGTCCTGATCCGGTTTGGGCTGCTCCTGGCGTTCCAGGGGGTGCCGCTGATCTTCCTGTTCTTCCCCTGGCAGTACGCCTTCTGGATTCCCGGGGCATGCGTCGTCGTCATGCTGCTCATCAACTGGAAGTGGATGGAGAACTCTCCGAAGGACGCCGGCCTTGGCGAATTCGACACCGGCGACGATTCGGATCCGACGGACGCTGCGCCGGCACTGCGCGAGATCTTCAACAAGGTCTTCTCGTCGCGGGTGATGTGGACGATCGCGCTCGGGTCGATGATGATCGGGTTCGTCAGGCGCAGCGTCGTGGACGCGTGGTGGCCGAAGTATTTCGTGGACTACCACGGCGCCGACAAGGCGCTGTTCGCGACCTACCTGCCGTACATCATCGCGACGTGGGGAATCGCGCTGGCCGGCATCGCCGGCGGGTTTGCGTTCGGCATGGCCTCGGACCGGACGTTTGGCGGACGCCGGGCGCCCGTGGTCGTCTTCGGGTTCCTCGTCATGGCTCTGGTGCTGGCGCTGTTCGGCGTCTCGGACATGCTGCATCTCGGCCCGGTGGCGGCGGCCTGTTGCCTGGTGGTGCTGTCGTTCTGCGTCAACGGCGCGCACGGCATGATCAGCGGCGCCGCATCAATGGACTTCGGCGGGCGGAAGGCGGCGGCGACCGCGGCCGGGTTGTTCGACGGCATGCAGTACCTGGCCGGCGCATTCGTCGGGATGGGTGTCGGCTACGTGACGACACGGTGGGGCTGGGACGCGTGGCACTGGGCCCCGATCCCCTTCGCGCTCGCCGGGGCGTGGCTGATGTCCCGGCTGTGGAACGTCCTGCCGAAGGGCCGATCCGGACACTGAGGATCGGTGGCGCGTCGGGAGGCCCGGGCCGTACGGCGTCCCGGGCCAGGAGGATCCTGCTCAGCGTTCGAGGCGCAGCTCTTTCAGCCGCCCGAGCGCCGCGCCGTAGCGTGGGCCCAGCACCCCGGGATCCGTGGACTCCGGTTCGTTGTTCATCGTGACGAAGGGGACGCGGACGCCGTTGATCTCCAGCCAGCCGTCCGGCGCGCCGCCCGTGATCGCCTCCCAGTCGTTCTCGCGGAAGAAGCCCAGCATGTCGCGATCGGGCACCTTGTGGAACAGGATCGACTCTTCCTGTCCCTTCCGGTAGCGCGCGTTGTTGCGGCGGAACGACTCGTCGAACGACACGTTGATGAAGAGGATGGCGCCGCGCGCGAGGATGTCCGGCCGGAATCGCCCCAGGCTCTCCCCGAACCCGTCGTCTCGCCCGCGTGCGAACTCGATGAGCAGCGTGCCGTCGGCGTAGAACGGCGGGTTGGCGAGGTACTTTGCGGCGATGACCTCGTTGAACCGATCGACGAGCGACCCCCGGAACTTCGGCCGCGTGATGTTGTAGCCCTCGGGCGTCCGCTCCGAATCGACGCGAGGCTCTCCGCGGGCCTCGCGGTCGTCGTCTGCCAGGCAGGCTTCCCAGAGCCACGGGAAGTCGTCGATTTCCTCGAAGCGTCCGATCCCGAAGCGCCGTGCGCGTTCTTCGGCCGGGAGCTTCTTCATGAAGTCGATGAACTCGCTCTTCCCGCCGGCGGGGCGACCGAGGACGAAAAGGTGTTCGAAGATGCGCGGCTGCGCGGCCGGGGTCATCGCGTGACGCCCTGCCGTTGCCACAACTGCCCCAGCGCCGTCGCGTATCGTTCCTCGAGCACGGCCGGGTCGGTCGACTCCGGCTCGTTCTTCATCGTCACGAAAGGCACCGTCAGGCCGTTCACGTCGAGCGTGCCGGAGGACGCGCCGCCGGTCAGCGCCTCCCAGTCGTTGACGTCGTAGAAATGGTCGTAGGTCTGGCGCGGCACCATGTGCGCGAGGATCGAGTGGCGCAGCTTCTCCTGGTAGCGCGCGACGTTGCGCCGCCAGGATTCCTCGCGGGAGACGTGGATGTAGAAGATCGCCGCCCGCTCGAGAATCGACCGGTCGAGCATGCCGAGCGCCCGCCGGAAGCCGTCCTCGCCGCCGCGCGAGAACTCGATGAGCAGCGTGGACTCGCGGTAGAACTCGGCGCGTCCGACGTACTGCGCGGTGATCACCTCGTTGAACTTGTGCATGCACCAGTCGAACAGCTTCGCGCCCTTCGGGGCCATCCCGGGGTTTCCGGGCATGTACTCCTCGGTGTAGAGCCGTTCGTATCCGGCCTTCTCCCAGATGGCGTCGTCGAGGAACTTCTCCCAGAGCCAAGGGAAGTCGTCGACCTCCTCGAACGTCCCGATGTGGAGGCGTCGCCGCCGCATGTCGTCGGACGCGTGCTTGAGGAAGTCGATGAACTCGGACTTGCCGCAGGCGGGCCGGCCGAGGACCAGCAGGTGTTGAAAGATCTCACTCATGCCGGGAGACGTTACCACAGGCGCTCACTGTTTCACGACGTTGACGTAGTAGAGGTCTGTCGCGACGTCGAACTCATCCTTCCTGCCGGTGAACTTCATGGTCTTCCAGGTGGTCGTCGGCCGGATCCGCTGCCAGTGATCCTTGCGCCCGACCTTCACGGGCATCGCGAACGCCTGCTCGTCGGCCTTCCACCGGTACGCAACCGTGCCCTCGGCCTCCCTGAACTGCAGTTCCAGCGCGGGCAATGCGGTGCGGCGGAGGTACTGGTCGAAGACCGGCGTGAGGTTCTTGCCGGTCTTCTCGTTGAAGAACGCCACGACGTCCGCGGTCGAGATGTTCCGGTACGCGAACCGGCCGTAGAACTGGCGCATCAGCGTCCACCAGCGGCGGTCGTTGTCGACGATGCTCCGGAGCGTGCCGATGAAGAGTGCGCCCTTGAAGTACATGTCCTGTGGCGGTTCGCGGTTGACGCCGCAGGGTGGGATGACGGGATCGCGATTGCGGACCTTGGCCTTGTAGCCATTGAGGTACGTCAGCGCGTCGGCCTTGCCCCACATGTGCTCGACGTACACCGCTTCGAGGTACGTGCCCCAGCCTTCGTGAATCCACTCGTCGCAGACGTCGGCGGCGGTGACGCTGTTGCCGAACCACTCGTGCGCGCTCTCGTGGATGATGATGAAGTCGAACTTCGGGCTGATGCCGACGCCGGTCCAGTCGCGCTCGAGGTAGCCGTTCGCGAACCGGTTGCCGTAGGTGACCGCGCTCTGATGCTCCATGCCCGAGTAGGGCGCTTCGACGAGCTTGTAGCCGTCCCTCGGGAACGGGTACGGCCCGACGTACTTCTGGAACGCCTGGATCATCGACGTCGCCTGGACGAACTGCCGCTTCGCCTTCTCGAGGCTCTCGGGCAGGCAGTAGAAATCGAGCGGGAGTCCGTCCACGGCGGCGGAGAAGTGGACGTAGCGGCCGATGTTCAGCGACACGCTGTAGTTGTTGATGGGGTAATGAATGAGCCAGTCCCAGCGCGTGTAGCCGTCGCCGAGGTCGGTCTTGCCTTCGAAACGTCCGTTCGACACATCGACGAGATCGTTGGGAATGGCCACGCTCAGCCGCATGTTCTCGACTTCGTCGCGCTGCTGATCCTTGTTGGGCCACCAGACGCTCGCGCCAGTGCCCTGGCACGCGGTGTTGATCCAGTGATGGCCCGACGCGTCCTTCCGGAACGCGATGCCGCCGAAGCGGCCGGTCTCCGCCGGGCTGCCCGAGTAGTGGAAGTCGATCTCGTAGACCTGGCCCTTCCGGAGCGGCTCCGGGAAGTCCACGAACACGGCATTGAATTCGCGCTCGTACTTCAGCGCAATGGTCCCCAGGCGGATCGCGTCGACGCGCAGGTTCGCAAACAGGTCCAGCTGGATGCGCGAGTCGTCCTTCAGCATCCGGAACCGGATCGTGTTGGTGCCGGTGATGAGCCTGCGCTCCGGGTCGATGCGGATGTTCAGCGCGTACGACAGCAGGTCGTTGTTGACGCGGAACGGGCCGTCCGCGCCGCGCAGGACGTCGGCGCGCGTCGGCGTCGCAGGTGGCGCCGGGACGGGCTGCGCCGGCCTCGGTGTCTGCGCGGCAGTAAGGCTGGTGAGCAGGCAGACGAGCGCAGGAGCGATCGCTCCGCAGCGGCGGACAGGCATCGATGGACCTCTCGCCGGGATGATATCATTCGCCTCTCGTCACCCCTTCAGGAGACCCGTCATGCAGAAACGGTGCGTGTTCGTCGCCCTCGCGCTCGTGTGCTCCGTCGTATTCGCGTCCGCGCACCCGCCGGCCGCCCAGCGTCCCGGCGGCGCGCCCGGCTCCCCGCAGGCGGCCATCGCCCAGTCTCCAGGCGCGCACGAAGTCGCGTCGATGTCCGACGACAAGGCGTCGCAAACGTCCCACGTGCTGCGGCTCGACGGCCGCGAGATCAAGTACACCGCGACGACAGGCACGCTGCCGATCCGGCTCGACGACGGGAAGATCGCGGCGCGGATGTTCTTCGTGGCCTATGCGAAGGACGGTGAGGATCTGAAGTCGCGCCCGGTGTCGTTCCTCTTCAATGGCGGGCCCGGGTCGGCCAGCGTGTGGCTGCACATGGGATCGTTCGCGCCGCGGCACGTGCAGATGGCTGACGACGGCTTCCAGCCGGCGCCGCCGTACCGCCTCGCGGACAACGGGAACTCGCTCATCGACGTCACCGACCTCGTGTTCGTCGATGCGATCGACACCGGCTACAGCCGGGCCATGCCGGGCGTGGACAGCGGCCAGTTCCACGGCCAGGACGGCGACATCCGCGCGTTCGGCGAGTTCATCGCGGAGTTCCTGAAGACCTACAACCGGTACCCGTCGCCGAAGTTCCTGATCGGCGAAAGCTACGGGACCATCCGGTCGGCTGGTCTCTGCCAGGAATTGCAGTCGCGCCACGGCATCGAGCTGAACGGCATCGTGCTGGTATCGTCGCTGCTGACCTACCAGACGCTGCAGCCCGCGCCCGACAACGACATCGCCTGGGCGGCCCAGGTCCAGACGTTCGCCGCTACCGCGTGGTACCACAAGAAACTGCCGGCCGACCTGCAGCAGAAGACGGTCAAGCAGGTCGTCGACGAGGCCCGCATCTTCGCCTTCGGCGAATACATGCAGGCGCTCACCAGGGGCAACACGCTGACGCCGGCCGAGCAGAAGACCGCCGCGGATCGGCTCGCCCGCTACACCGGCCTCTCGGCGAAGTACATCCTGTCCGCCAATCTGCGCGTGGAAGCCGGCCGGTTCCGCAAGGAGTTGCTGCGCGATCAGCGTCTCGTCGTCGGCCGCCTCGATGGCCGCTACACCGCGCTCGACGCCGACGCGGCCGGGGAACGGCAGGAATTCGATCCGTCGAACACCGCGCTCCAGGGTGCGTACACCACGATCTTCGCCGACTACGTCAAGAACACGCTGAAGTGGGAGAGCGACCTTCATTACACGACGTCGGGCAACGTCCGGCCGTGGACCTACGTGCAGAACCGCTACATGGACCACACGGATGCGCTCAGGCTGACGATGGCGCGCAACCCCGTGCTGAAGGTGTTCGTCGTATGCGGCTACTACGACATGGCGACGTTTGTCGGCGGGTCTGAATTCAACTTCACGCACCTGGCCTACGACCGGCAGATCACGGATCGCGTGTCGTTCGGGTACTACGAAGGCGGCCACATGATGTACATCCGGCCGTCCGCCCACGCGCAACTGAAGCAAGACCTCGCGAAGTT
>JAPKZP010000123.1 GCA_026393735.1 Acidobacteriota bacterium | reverse complement strand
CGGTACACGAACACCTACCAGTTCAACGACAGCGGGTCGTTCATCTGGGGCAGCCACGAGTTCTCGTTCGGCGGAAGCCTGCAGGCCATCCGCATCAACCCGTACAATTACGCGGGCCAGTATCCCACGGTGTCCACGGGCTTCAGCGCGGGCGTGGCGCCGGCGAACCTGCAGCTGACCTCCGCGATGTTCCCGGGCGGCGTCAGCGCCGCCGACCTGTCGACCGCGAACGCCCAGTTGGCGTTCCAGGCCGGCATCATCACGTCCATCGCCCAGACGTTCCAGGTGCAGAGCCAGACGTCGGGATTCGTCGCCGGGATTCCCGACAGCAAGAACTACGCGTTCGACAACTGGGCCAGCTACATCCAGGACAGCTGGCGCCTGAAGCCGAATTTCACCATCCGCGCCGGCCTGAAGTGGGAGTACTACAGCCCCCTGAAGGAGGCCGACAACCTGGCGCTGCTGCCGAACATGAGCGGATCGATCTCGCAGACGCTGCTCGATCCGAACGTGACCGTGGGCCTGGTGAACGGAAACTTCTACGGGAAGGACCTGAATAACTTCGGGCCGACAGCCGGGTTCGCGTGGGACGTGTTCAAGGATGGCACGACGGCCATTCGCGGCGGCTACTCGCTGTCCTTCGTGAACGAAGAGACCGCCACTGTGGCCCGCGCCGCGGCCACCGCCAACGCGGGCATGTCCACGGCCGTGACCCAGAGCGGCCTGTATTCGTACGTCAACGCCGGGGTGCCGGCGGTGCCGACCCCGGTCTTCAAGACGACCAGGACCATGGCCGATCAGCTCGCGCTGAGCCTCAGCGGCACGGTGATGGGCATCGACCCCAAGCTCCAGCAGCCGCACGTCAACTCGGTCAGCATCGGGATTTCGCGCCAGTTGCCGTGGGCGTTTGCCGCAGAGGCCCGCTACGTCGGGACGTTCGGACGGGGCATCTGGCGCGGCATCGACTACAACCAGATCGATGCCGGCGGGGCGTTCCTGCAGGACTTCCTGCGCGCCCGCAGCAACGGCTACCTCGCGCAGGCCGCGACGGGCAGCTTCAACCCGGCCTATAACGCCGCCATCCCGGGCAGCCAGCCGCTGACGGTGATTCCGAACTACGGCGGCGGACTGCTGACGAACACCAACGCCATCGCGGCCATCCAGCAGGGCGAGGTCGCCCGCCTGGCTGACCTGTACGTCACGACGGCCGCCACGGCCGCGCAGGCGCGCGCGTCGTTCATGGACAACCCGGGCATCTACGCCGCCCAGGCGATTGTCAACGGGGGGTTCAGCAACTACAACGCGCTCCAGCTGGACTTGCGCCGGCAGTATCGCAACGGCGTGTCCGGCCAGGTCAACTACACCTTTGCCAACTCGAAGACCGACTCGATCGGCACAGCCCAGAACCGCGTCGAACCCTTCCTCGACGCGGCCCGGCCTGAGTTGAATACCGGACGGTCGGAATTCCACGTCACCCACGTCGTCAACGCGAGCCTCATCATCGATCTCCCCTTCGGCCAGGGCCGGAAGTGGATGAACGACAGCGGCCTCGCCGACGCGTTCCTCGGCGGGTGGCAGACCAGCGCCATCTTCCACTGGCAGATGGGCAGCCCGCTGTCGATTCTGTCGGCTCGCGGCTCCTTCAACCGCGTCGGCCGGGCCGGGACGATGACCGCCGTGACGTCCCTGTCGCAGGACCAGCTCAACAAGCTCTTCAAGGTGACCAAGGCCGCCAACGGCAACATCTACTGGCTCGACCCGGCGGTCATCGACATGGCCACGGGCCGCGCCGTCGGCCCCGACAACCTGGCCAACTCGGCCGGCTTCACCGGGCAGGTGTTCTTCAATCCCATGGCCGGCGAAGTGGGCAACCTGAGGCCGCTTCAGTTCGACGCGCCCGCCGCGTACTCGCTGGACGCGGCGATTTCGAAGCGGTTCCGGATCTACAAGAAGACCCGCTTCGAGTTCAAGGCGGAGCTGTTGAACGCGCTCAATACCGTCACCTTCTACGCCGGTGACTTCAACATCAACAGCACGACCTTCGGGCGTCTCACGAGCGTCAACGTCGGCGCCCGCGTCATTCAGCTTTCCGGCCGCTTCGAGTTCTAGAGCCGGCCGGCGTCTCTCGCGAGGGGCAGCGCGTCACCGCGCTGCCCCTCGTCATGTACGGCCGACTCGCCGGGCGGTGGTGTCAGGACGGCGGCGCCCGCGTGCCGCCGGTCCGGGTAGAATGCTCGAATGATGTACCGCACATTCGGGCGCATGGGCACGCCGGTCGCCGAGGTGGGCTTCGGCACCTGGGGCATGGGCGGGTGGAGCGGGTCGAACGACGAGGCGTCGCGCGCCTCGCTCACGCGCGGGCTCGAACTCGGCTGCAATTTCCTCGACACGGCGCTCGCGTACGGCGACGGCTACAGCGAACGCCTGATCGGCGGCGTGCTGCGCGGCTGGACCGGGCCGAGGCCGTTCATTGCCACAAAGCTCCCGCCGAAGAACGGGCGATGGCCGGCACGAGCCGACTACGCGCTGGCGGATGTGTTCCCGGCCGACTACATCCGCTCCGCCACGGAGCAGAGCCTGGAAAACCTCGGCGTCGACAGCGTAGATCTCCAGCAGTTTCACGTGTGGACCGACGCCTGGGCGACCGACGATCGCTGGCAACGCGCGGTGGCCGACCTGAAGGCCCAGAAGCTCGTTCGCGGGGTCGGCATCAGCATCAATCGCTGGCAGCCGAAGAACGCTATCCAGGCGCTGCGCACGGGCCTCATCGACGCCGTGCAGGTGGTCTACAACATCTTCGACCAGGCGCCCGAAGACGAACTCTTCCCGGTGTGCCAGGAGCTCGGCGTGGCGGTCATCGCGCGGGTGCCGTTCGACGAAGGCAGCCTCACCGGGACCATGACCGTCCACGACACGTGGCCCCAGGGCGACTGGCGCAACATCTACTTCACGCCGCAGAACCTGCGGGCGACGCTCGCACGCGTGGAACGGGTCCGCGACGACGTCCCCCGGGGCATGGACCTCCCGGAACTGGCGCTGCGGTTCATCCTCCACCATCCCGCGGTCACCACGGTGATCCCTGGCATGCGCACCGAACGCCATGTGGAGCGGAATCTCGCAGCAAGCGACGGGCGGCCCTTCCCCGCCGGTCTCCTGACGGCCATGCGGGCCCACCGGTGGGACCGGACGACGGTCATCCCGTAGAACCGGATATCTCCTGGTCGACGATCGCAGCCGGCGTGGCGCAGGGCTTCAGCCCTGCGTGATCCGGGGTGTCAAGCAGGCCTGAAGGCCTGCTCGACAACCAGCAGGAGAACGCTCCGGGACAGGGGCCGGATCCAAGTCCCGCTCCCCACGCCTCGCGCGAGAGGTTGTGTTCTGGATCCGACGTCACGTTACTGCTATACTTAGAAGTTCCGGAGTAGCGGAAGGAGCTCGTCATGAAGGAAGGCATCCACCCGAAGTACTACGAGGTCGACGCACGGTGCGCGTGCGGCGCCACGTGGAAGACCCATTCGACGAAGCAGGAGCTGCACCTCGAAATCTGCTCGGCCTGCCATCCGTTCTACACGGGCCGCCAGAAGATTCTCGACACCGAAGGCCGCGTGGAGCGATTCACGAAGAAGTTCGGTGCGCAGACGTCCGAGGCCCGCAAACAGGCGGCCGCCAAGACGAAGAAGCCGAAAGAGGCGTCAGCCTAGTTCGACGCGTCGTCTCCCCTCGAGGCCGCCGGTTTGTCCGGCGGCCTTTTCGTGCCAGTCCCACCTCTAGTCGGCCTGCGTCGCTCGGAACTGCACCAACTGGGACGCCCGGCTATCGACCAGGTCGCTCAACTCACGGTGCATGTCCGCGCTCACCACCGCGGAAAACGGCAGGATGTGTTCCCGTGTCTCCGCCAGGTACCGGGTAATGAACGCCCGGTCGTTCACGAACCCCAGCGTGATGAGGTTGCTGATGCGGTCGGCGAGCTTGAGCCGCTTGGCGCGGTCGCTTCCGAACTCCATGACGCGCCGCAGGTAGGTCCCTTTCGGCTCGCGGGCGCCGTTGACCATGCGAATGGTCACCTCCTGCACGAGGTCGTAGACGGCGGGGCCGTCGGCGTCGATCGAGGCGATGGCGTCTCGCGTCACCCACGGGGCGTCCCACACTTCTTCGAACAGGTCGTGGATGACCGACGCCTTCAGGACGACGGGGTCGACGATCTTGTAGTCGAGCAGGATGGCGAGTGTGCTCATCTGGTGCCGGAACATGTTGCTGCCGGCCTTCCGGGGGACGTCGATGAGCGCCATCGCCTTCACGATGTACGGCGCGAGCGTGATGTTGGCGAGGTTGCGTTCCAGCGGTCCGAGGTCCACGCGCGTCATCCTCCTGCGGGGTACGTGCGGACCAGAAGAACAGAACTCGCGGCGCCTGTCAAACCGCTCAGGTGCGGGCGAGCCTGCGGGTGAGCCTCGCGAGGCGATGGCGCCACGCCTCGGCTTCCAGGGGGGCCTGTTCGGCGGCAAGCCCACGCTCGGTGATCTCGCGGGCGGCCGCGAGGTCGCGCGCGCAGTGCTCGTAGTAGATGGCGAGCGCGCGCCGGGCCTCCTGCGTGGCCGCCAGCGGCACGTCGTTGTCCAGCAGCCGCCGCCACGCCTCGGCGGCCTCGTGATGCCGCCGCTGGCGCCGTCGCTGGACCGCCAGCCGCCGCAACGCGTCGGCCCTGATATCCGGATCGACCGACGGCGCGTCCCACGGTGCGCCAGCCAGGCCGGCGGCCCGCGCGAAGTACGAGTCCGCCTGGGCATGCTGGCCGAGCCGCTCGTGGATCTGCCCCATCGCGAGCGCTTCGTGCGGGGACGGCACGGCCGTCGGCCCCTCGTCGGCCATCTGGGCCGCGACGGCCGTCAGCGCCGCCAGCGACAGCAGGTCGAGCCGGTTGTGCTCGAACACGCCCTGCAGCGGCTCGAGGGCCCCGGTGCGCAGGTAGCTGAAATAGCGCGACGGGATTTCGAACCCGGGCACGTCGTCAAGGCGCTGCACGCCGAGGATGGCTTCTTCGAGCGCGCCGAGCGCGCAGCTGGCGGCGTCGCCCGGGCGGCCGTCCGACCAGCGGTCGCGATGCGACGCGCTCGCGGCGCCGCGGCGCCGCCAGAGCTTGCGCGCGGGATGCAGCATGTCGAAATGCGGCATGCCGCCGAACGGCGACTCGAGCCGGTGAAAGAGGTAGCGTGTCTCGATGAGCGGCACGTCGAACGTGCGCCCGTTGAAGGTGACGAGACCGCGGAACTGGCGCGCGAGCCCGGCGAGGGCGAGCAGCAGCTCGTGCTCCGCCTCGTAGCCGGCCAGGAAGTACTGCCGCGTGCGGAACGTGTCGCCTTCGAAGTACCCACAGCCGACGAGGAACGCCAGCGTGCCCGCGCCCCCGCTCAGGCCCGTCGTTTCGAGGTCGAAGAACAGCAGCGGGCCCTCGGTCGGCGCCCCCGTCCGGCGACGGTCCTCCGCGAGACGGCCGCGCATGTCCCACTCGAGCCGGCCGGCCCGCGCCGGCGCCGTCACGCCGGCGGCCTGGAAGTCCCCCGCCAGGATGGCCAGCGCGGGCAGGCAGCGCGTGAGTACGTCGGCGTAGTGCGCCACGTTATGCCGGCCGTGCGCCATGTGGAGGGCATAGTCGCGCTCCATGATGACGCACCCCGTGTCCGCGTGGTCCGGAGCCGGAGGCCCGTCATCCGCGACATACCGCAGCTCGCGCGGCTGATCGGCCGGCAAATCTCCCGCATGGAGCGGGCGCGCGCGGTCCGCCGCCCCAGCCGGCGCCGGCGTGCTGCGCAGCAGTTCCCTCAGGCGCGACGAGAGGCGGTTCGGATCGGTGGACATGCGAATACGGATGTCAGATCCGTCTGAGAATCTCCAGTGCGATTTCCTTCGACCGCAGCCCCACATCTCCCAGGGGTCCGACGCACGACGGGCACCCCGATTCGCAGGGGCATTCGGCAATCAGTTCGCGCGTCCTCGCCAGAAGGTCCGCGTGCATCCGGAAGAGCGGCTCGCTGAAGCCGATGCCGCCGGGATAGTTGTCGTAGATGAAGATCCGCGGCTCGTCGCCGTCCTGCACCGACGCACCCCAGCTGGACGCCGGCCCTGCGGCGGCCTGCAGGGCGCCGTCCTCGGTGGCCTCGCGCGCGGGACCAATCGACACCCCGATGTCGTGCGCGTCGCACATCAGCAGCAGTTGTGCGATCTGCCGCATGGCGTACGACATCCCGACGATGCCGTCCCGGCGGTCGTCGCTCGAGCAGTCGAGATCGGTCATCAACTCGCGCGGCACGGTCAGCCAGTACGACGTCGTGTGCATCTGCCGCTCGGGCAGGTCGAGCTCGCCGGACCCCACGTTTTCGTTCGTATAGAACTTGATCTTCTTGAACCCGACGACGCGCGACACGACGTGCACGTCCCCGTGGGCCGGCAGCGCGGCCGGACGCTCGCCTTCGGTCCCTGCGGTGTCGAGCGGCGTCACGCGGCTGTAGGTGATCGCGTCGGTGTAGTAGTCGCAGTCGATGTGGCGGACGTACGCCTTGCGGCCCACGAAGTCCAGCTCCTCCACCTGGTAGAGCCGGCCTTCGACGATGTAGATGGCCTTGGGGTGGAGGATCTCGAGCGCGCTGTTGAAGTCGGTCTCGCCGATGACGCGCGTCGTGTCGGTCTTGTCGACCACGACGAAGTTGTCCGACGACACCGTGCGCAGGCTGATGGCATCGGCGGGGTACGACTCGTTCGTCCAGTGCCAGTGGCCCGGGGCGTCCCCGGCGCCCGCCGGGCGGCTGAGATGCACGAACCCTTCCTCCGACAGGATCCGCAGGATCTCCTGCACGTCTTCCTTCCCGTACCGCTCGGTCGTCGTGAAGGGCAGCTCGAAGGCCGCGCACTTGATGTGATCGACGAGGATCTGCAGGTTGTCGGGATTGATCAGTGCGTGCTCGGGCGAGGCGTCGAAGAAGTACGACGGATGGCGGACGACGAACTGGTCGAGCGGCGCGCTGCTGGCGACCATCACGGCCGCCGATCGGCTCGACCGGCGGCCGGCCCGCCCGGAGCGCTGCCATGTCGAGGCGATCGTGCCGGGGTAGCCGGCCAGCACGGCGACGTCGAGCGCGCCGATATCGATGCCGAGCTCCAAAGCGTTGGTCGACACGACGCCGCGCACGGTCCCGTCGCGCAGCCCTTTCTCGATCTCGCGGCGGCGGTGCGGCAGGTATCCGCCGCGATACCCGCGGATCACGTCCGACGCGCCGGGCTCGCCTTCGTGCGCATCCTTGAGGTAGCGCGTCAGGATTTCGGTCGACAGGCGGCTCTGCGCGAACACGATGACCTGCAACCCGCGGTTCAGGAACTCGAGAGCGATGCTGCGCGCCTGCGAGATGTACGACCGGCGGATCCCGAGTTGCCGGTTCACGATGGGCGGGTTCACGAAGAGCAGCCACTTCTCCCCGCGCGGCGCGCCGCTCTCGTCCACGAGCGCGAACGGGCGTTCCGTGAGGCTCTCCGCCAGCTGCTGGGGATTGGCGATCGTGGCCGACGAACAGATGAACGCCGGCGAACTCCCGTAGTGCTCGCAGATGCGGCGCAGCCGCCGGAGCACGTTGCCGAGATGGCTGCCGAACACGCCGCGGTACGCGTGCAGTTCGTCGATGACGATGTAGCGGAGGTTCTCGAAGAGCTTGGCCCACCGCGGGTGGTGCGGCAGGACGCCCGCGTGCAGCATGTCTGGGTTGGTCAGCACGACGTGCGCGCGGCCTCGGATGGAGCGCCGCGCATCCTGGGGCGTGTCACCGTCGTAGGTGAACACCCCGACGTCGAGGTCGGCGGCCGCCGAGATTTCCTGCGACAGGCGATCGAGCTCGGCGAGCTGGTCCTGCGCAAGCGCCTTGGTCGGGAACAGGTAGAGCGCCCGCGACGACGGGTCTGCCAGGATGGCGTTCATCACCGGCACGTTGTAGCAGAGGGTCTTTCCCGAGGCGGTCGGGGTCGTCACGACCACGTCACGGCCGGCGAGGGCATGCTCGATGGCCCGTGCCTGGTGGGTGTAGAGCCGGTCGATGCCACGGCGCGCCAGGGCCGCGCGGAGCCGCGGGTCGATCCCGGCCGGGAAGTCCTCGTACCGGGCGTCCTGGGCCGGCAGGCGGCGTATGGCCGTGATGAAGCCGTCCGGCTGGTCGGGCCGCTCGAT
>JAPKZP010000231.1 GCA_026393735.1 Acidobacteriota bacterium | reverse complement strand
TTCTCGTGCCGCAGCTTCAGGTCCCGCTCAGCGGAGCGATCCTCGGTCTCGTCAAGCTGATCACGACGCCATTCGGCGTGTCGGCCATTGTCGAGTCCGTGCTGCGGAGGGTACTCGTCGGTTGAACACCGACGGCGCGGTCCTGGACCGCCCGCCATCGCGGCAGCGCTGTCATTCCGCAAACCGGCGGATGAACCACGTCTTCACGAGTTGGGTGACCACGGCATAACACAGCAGGATGACGGCCAGGAACAGCCAGTACCGCGGCGGGAGCGTGACGAACCCGAGCGTATGTGCCAGGGGCGACACCGTCAGCCCTGCGCCGGCCAAGACGATGAGGACGGAGGTGACGATGAGCGGCCAGCTCGCCCGGCTCTCGAGGAACGGGATCCTGTTGGTGCGGATGACGTGGATGATGAGCGTCTGGGTGAAGAGCGACTCCACGAACCAGCCGGTGTGGAAGAGGGCCGGATTCCGCCAGCAGTCGAACACGTACAGCATCATGAAGAACGTCACGTAGTCGAAGATTGAGCTGATCGGTCCGATGAACAGCACGAAACGCAGAATCTTGCCGATCGTCCACTGGCGCGGCTTCACCAGCCAGTCCGCGTCCACCGTGTCGGTCGGGATTGTCGTCTGCGAGAAGTCGTAGAGGAGGTTGTTGGTCAGCACCTGGATCGGCAGCATCGGCAGGAACGGCAGGAACGCGCTGGCTCCCACGACGCTGAACATGTTGCCGAAGTTCGAGCTCGCCGCCATCTTGATGTACTTGACGATGTTGCCGAACACGCGCCGGCCCTCCAGCACGCCCTGCTCCAGCACCAGCAGGCTGTTCTCCAGGAGGATGATGTCCGACGACTCTTTGGCGATGTCCACCGCGCCGTCCACCGAGATGCCCACGTCGGCGGCCTTCAAGGCCGGGGCGTCGTTGATCCCGTCACCCATGAACCCCAGCACGTGGCCCTTGCTCTGGAGCGCACGGATGATTCGCTCTTTGTGCGCCGGAACCAGCCTGGCAAACACGCTGGTGGCGCCGGCGGCTTCGGCCAGCTCCGATTCGTTCATCGTCTCGAGTTGCGAGCCGAGCAGAAGATGCTCGACCGGCATCCCCACTTCCCTGCAAATGTAGGCGGTGACGATTTCGTTGTCGCCGGTCAGGACCTTGACGTCCACGTTCAGTTTGTGCAGCCGCTTCAACGCTTCGGTGGCGCTGTCTTTGGGCGGGTCGAGGAAGGCCAGGAAGCCCAGCAGGATCAGGTCCGATTCGTCCTTGACCGCGTACACCGGGTCGTCCGAGGCCCCGGGCATCTGTTTGTAGGCCAGGGCGATGACGCGGAAGCCCTGCCCGTTCAGGTCGTCCGCGAGCTTGCGGCGCGTGGCGTCGTGCTCGGGCAGCACCTCGACGATCTCGCCTTTGACCTCCACACGGGAGCAGAGACCCATCACTTCGTCCACCGCGCCCTTGCAGATGAGCGTGTTCAGACCGGTGTCGTCTTCCACGACCACCGACATGCGCCGACGGATGAAGTCGAACGGGATCTCGTCGATCTTGCGGTACTTCTCGTCCGCCTTCAGATGGGCTCTCAACTCCTCGTGATCGAGGATCGCCTGGTCCAGCAGGTTCTTCAGCCCGGTATGGTGGAAGCTGTTCAGGTAGCCGTAATGCAGCACCTTCTCGCTGGGATCGCCGTACACGTCCAGGTGCTTCTCGAGCACGATCCGGCCCCTGCTCGAGAGCGGGCATCACGAGCGGCGCCCCGACGACCGCACCATCTACCGCTACCTCTGCTTCCGCGTCCACGACGACGGGCCGGCAACGTTCTTCGCCGGCATCGAGCGGGTGGGTGCAGGTGAGGCGATGACGCTGACGGCGGGCGGTGACCCCGTGCGGCGCGCGTGGAGCAGCCTCGCCGACGAGCTCGA
>JAPKZP010000733.1 GCA_026393735.1 Acidobacteriota bacterium | reverse complement strand
GTTCTGGCCGAGCGGCTCGCCGGTGTGAGGGTTTACGTCGAATCTGGGAAAGTGGGTGCTCGAGATGTCGACCCGTATCCGGTGGCCCTTCTTGAAGACATTCGCGGTGGGGAATGGACGGATCAGAAACTCGTAGACCCTCCCTGGTTCAATCAGTTTCTGCGTGGGTCGCTCGCCGCGGTACCGCGCGCGGACGATCGCATCGGTGATGTTCAGATCGAACCCGGCCGGGAAGTCCTCGCTCGGGGGATAGACGTCGACGAGCTTGGCGGTGAAGTCCGTGTCAACGGCCGATGACGAGGCGAACAAGCTGACGGTGACCGGCCCGATGACGGTGGTATCGGCGGCGAGCGGTTCCGTCTGGAAGACCAACACGTCGGACCTTGATCGCAGCGGTAGGTACGGCGGCCGGGAACCGACAAAGTCTGCGCGCTCGCGCTGGTTGTAGGCGCCGCCATGGATCCTGCCGGTCGTGCTACCGCCGATGGTCGGCACCGGATGCCCCGGTTCGAAGGTGTAGGTGGTCGACGGCGAGCCGTTTCGAGGCGGTTCCGTCCGGAGGGATCCGTCTGCGTGGAAGTAGTACGCGGTGTCCCTGGCCTCCGGAAGCGGCCACTGCTGTGCGTCCCGCCAGACTCCGCCGTGCACGAGCCGGCCCTCAGCGGTCTTCGCGCCACTACCCGTGCCCATCACGAACAGATGAATAGGCGCTTCCTGCTCGACACCGGTCTTCTGTCCCTTGAGCCAGGTGTCGAACCAACGCACGTGAAAGGCGTCGAAGAAGTCGGGAATCGCGGCCGACGGGCCGAATTCCACGTCCCCGGCGTACGTGCGCGCCTGCGCGCCGTGATCCCAGGGGCCGACTAGCAGGCGCATCGGCGACTTCTTCAGCTTCGAGAGCGCGATGAAATTGTCGATCGTGCCGCGCAGGAAGATGTCGTACCACCCGCCGACGTGGAGCATGGGGACATCGGCGGTCTGACGGTAGTAGTCGGACCAGTTCATCCCCAGGCCTTGCCAGTAGGGGCCGTAGTCGGAACGGGTCAGCTCGTCGAGGAAGTACCGCTCGAACTCTGGGGCCACGGAAAGCGGGCTGAGCCCTTCGCGAAACGGCATGGCCGCGTACCATTCCTCGACGTCCTCACCGGCCAAGTGTTTCCGGGCCAGCTCTCCCCGATCCTCGGTGATCGACCGCCACGCCCACGTCAGCTCGCGCCCGAGTTCGAACGCGCCCCCCAGGCGAACGGCGTGATCCCATGCGTTCGACATGCCACCGTTGTTTAACAGCAGCGCCCGCAGTGACGGCGGGTTCATCTTCGCGGCGTCGGCCTGGGTGTGTGCCGCGTACGAGGAGCCCCACATGCCGACGCCGCCGTCGGCGTAGGGCAGCTTGGCGAGCCACTCGATCGTGTCGTATCCGTCCTGCGCTCCCAGGGGGTCGTACTTGACGAACCTTCCTCCGGAGGCGAAGCGTCCCCGGATGTTCTGGAGCACACTTACGTATCCATGCTGTGCAAAGTACTCCGCCCGGCTGGACAGGCCCTCATCGAGGGCGTAGGGCGTGCGATGCAGGAGGACCGGCAAGCGCTCGGCTAGCGGTGCTCCGCCCCGTCCCGGGCGATAGATATGTGTCGACAGCGTCACCCCGTCCCGCATCGGGACCCTGACGGTCTTGTCAACGACGACACCAGCCGACTGCTGCGGCTGTGGTGCCTGCGTCGACACGTTCGCCACCACAGCCACGGCCATCGCCGTCGCGAGTACACGCCGCATCAGTCTCTCCCGTTGGGGTGACAACACGCCGGTGCTACGTCACTTCAAAACGATCTCGGCCCGCTCCTTGTCGATGCGCATCTGCGTGCCGTACGGACGCGAGATGTCCGCGAGCCGGCTCAGGATCGCGTCGGCCTCGCCTCCTTGCGCAACGAAGGGTGCTCCACGTGCTTCGCCGTTCAGAGCCAGTACCAGCGGCGTGAACCGCACCGCCGTCACCTTTCCCGCCGTGAAGCGCGCATCGACGGCGGCGCTGAAGTACGTCAGGGGACCGTAGGTGTCGTAGTTGCCCGTCGACTGGAAGATGTAGTTGCCGAGGCCGTAGAGGATGAGCCGGTCCTTGTAGATCTCGACGCCGTGAAGGGCCGGGTTGCCGTGCGCGACATAGATGTTCGCGCCCGCATCGATCAACTCTCGCGCCCATTGCTCCATCCAGGCGGGTGTCGTGAAGCGATCGATCCGGCGCTCCCGTCCGGGCGGTCCATCGACGCCGCGGCGCTCGCCCCAGTAGTGGCTGTGCATGTAGACAATCACGAACGGCGCGGTCCGGGCGGCTGTACGGACGGCATTCAGCGTCCGTTGCTTCTGTTCCGGATTGAGCGTGCCATCCGGCCGGAGTTCGAGGTAGTTGACTCCGGGATGATCCGGCGCAGCCCACGTGCTCGGCGTGAGCTGGCTCGCGCCCCCAGCCACGGCCACCAGCGCCACCTTCCCGGAGGGCGTGGAAAGGTAACCTGCCGCGGCCGCCTCATCTGCGTTCGCGCCCGTCCCGGCGTATGCAAACCCCTTGCGGGCGACTTCCTCGCGGGTGGCGGGGATGCCGGCCTCGCTCAGATCCGCGGCGTGGTTGTTTGCCAGGGACAGAAGGTTGAAGCCCATCTCCCGCAGGCAGTCGAGCACTTCCGGCGTCGAGGACACAGCCGTGGCGGAACGTGGCGTGACGGGAGCCCCTGCAGGAGCCACCGCGGTCTCCAGATTGGTGAACGCCACATCCGCGCCCTGGAGGTACTCGTGGGCCTGCGCGACCGACGCCGGCAGGACGGCGCGTAGGTCTTTGTGGATAAGCGCCTGCCCGACGAGCACGACCCTGAGATCAGCGGGCGCGGTAGACGTGACAGGTGTCCGCGCCACGAGCAGCGCAGCAAAGCCTCCGACGACGAGCAAGAGCGGCATCAGTC
>JAPKZP010000064.1 GCA_026393735.1 Acidobacteriota bacterium | reverse complement strand
GCCGCCAGGATGACGGACCCGGCCGTCGGCGCGTCCGTGTGCGCGTCGGGCAGCCAGGTGTGGAACGGGAACATCGGCACCTTGATCGAGAATCCGAGGAAGAAGGCGAGGAACACCCAGAACTGCAGGGCGTACGGGATGTGCAGCGCCTGGTACTTCGTGATGTCGAACGAGTAGACACCCGTCACGTCGGCGTAGTGGAAGTACAGCGCCAGGATGCCCAGCAGCATCACCACGCTGCCGACCAGCGTGTACAGGAAGAACTTGATCGCGGAGTACAGCCGGCGGTCGCTGCCCCAGATGCCGATGAGGAAGTACATCGGCACCAGCATGACTTCCCAGAACAGGAAGAACAGGAGGAAGTCCAGCGAGACGAAGGCCCCGATCATCCCGCCCTGGAGGACGAGCAGGAAGATGTAGTACTCCTTCACGCGCTCCGTGATCGCCGTCCAGGACGACAGGATGGCGATCACGCCCATCAGGGTCGTCAACAGGATCAGCAGGACGCTGAAGCCATCGACGCCCAGGAAATACTCCGCGCCCACCGAGGGGATCCAGGGCATCCGCTCGATGAACTGGAACTGGGCGCTCCCGGGGTCATAGCCGAACCAGAGCGGCACCGACACCAGGAACCCGATGCACGCGACGACATTCGCGATCCACCGGATGAGGTTCTCCTGCCGCTTGTTCACGAAGAGGAGCAACACGGCCCCTGCGAGCGGCGTGAAGAGGATGATGGAGAGAAGGTGCGAGTTGGCGTAGCTCACTGCTGCAGTCCTGATGTTAGAGTCACCCTGGTCGAAAGTCCGGCTACCGCATCAACAGGTAGACGCTCACGAAGGCGAAGACGCCGAACAGCATAAACAGCGCGTAGTTCTGGATGAGCCCGGTCTGAAGCCGGCGGAGCACGAAGCTCGACTCCTCCAGCACCGTGCCCACGAGATTGACCAGCCCGTCGACGATGTACTTGTCGATGAGGGACGAGAACCACGCCGAGAACATCGTCAGCCAGCCCGTGCCGTTGACGCCGCCGTCCACGACCCTGGCGTCGAAGACCCACAGGCCGCGGGCCGAGGCCATCGTTCCCGCAATGACCGTCGCCTCGTACAGTTCGTCGACGTAGTACTTGTTCGAG
Source organism: Acidobacteriota bacterium (assembly GCA_026393735.1). Taxonomy (GTDB): domain Bacteria; phylum Acidobacteriota; class Vicinamibacteria; order Vicinamibacterales; family JAKQTR01; genus JAKQTR01. The sequence continues at coordinate 14,803 of JAPKZP010000064.1, read as the reverse complement.
AGCACGCGGTGCGGGCCCGCCCACCGCTGAGCCAGGCGCTCGGCGATTTCCGGCGATCGCACGTAGAACCGGAAGGCGACGAGGATTCCGATGACGCCCACGAAGACCGACAGGGCCATCAGGGCCATCTCGCCCCACCACGACATCTCGTGGGTACCCTCGGCGGCGTGTTCGCCCGCTGGAGCGTCGGTTTCGAGAGCATGCGCAGCCGTCCCGGCAGTCTCGCCCTTCGACTCGCCGGCTGACGCCGGCTCGCTCAGGGCTGGAACCGTGTTCGTCGCGTGAGCAGTCGAGGGCCCCGCTACGACCGCGCGAGCGACAAAGCTGGGTTCCAGGAAATGCTCGATGGTGTTGGGACCGCCCAGTGCCGCCGGGACGCCGACGAAGCCCGCGATGAGCGCGCCGACCGCCAGCACCTGCAGCGGGAAGGTCATCGACCTCGGCGACTCGTGCGGCCCGTGCCACTCGCCATGACCGCCATGGCCGCCGCCGCCGTGCCCGGTGGCGGCGTGGTTCGCCCCGTGATTGTCGTGCCCGTTGTGCGCGGCGTGCCCGTGCCCGCCGCCAGCGTCCCACGCGGGGCCCCGGTACGCGCCGAAGAAGGTCAGCGACATCAGGCGGTACATGTAGAACGCGGTCATCAGGGCGGTGACGACCGCGAAGCCCCAGATGATCCTGTTGCTGAGGAACGTGCGGTAGAGGATCTCGTCCTTGCTGAAGAAGCCCGACAGGGGCGGAATGCCCGCGATCGCCAGCGTGCCGATGAGCATCGTCACGTAGGTGACGGGCATGTACTTCTTCAGCCCTCCCATGTGGCGCATGTCCTGCTCACCCGCCATCGCGTGGATGACCGAGCCTGAGCACAGGAAGAGCAGCGCCTTGAAGAAGGCATGCGTCATCAGGTGGAACGCCCCGGCGGCGAACGCGCCCACCCCCATGGCGAGGAACATGAAGCCGAGCTGGGACACCGTGGAGTACGCCAGCACGCGCTTGATGTCGTTCTGCACGAGGCCGATCGTCGCGGCCATGAACGCGGTGGCCACGCCGATCACGGCGACGATTTGCATCGTCATCGGCGCGTGCGAGAACAGCACGGCGTTCCGGCCGACCATGTAGACGCCCGCCGTGACCATCGTCGCGGCGTGGATCAGGGCGGAGACCGGCGTCGGGCCTTCCATGGCGTCGGGCAGCCAGACGTACAGCGGGATCTGGGCCGACTTGCCCGTGGCGCCGACGAAGAGCAGCAGCGTGATCACCGACAGCAGTCCGAAGCTCGCCGTTTCGGTGGGCATGGCGCCCGCGGCGTTCGCCACCTCACGGAAGTCGAGGGATCCGAACGTCGTGAAGATGAGGAACATCCCGATGATGAATCCCCAGTCGCCGATCCGGTTGACGATGAACGCCTTCTTGCCGGCGTCCGACGCGCTCTTCTTCTCGTACCAGTAGCCGATCAGCAGATACGAGCACAGGCCGACGCCTTCCCACCCGACGAACATCACGACGAAGTTGTCGCCGAGGACGAGCATCAGCATGAAGAACACGAAGAGGTTGAGGTACGCGAAGAACCGCGCGTATCCGCCTCTCGGCTCGCCGTGCATGTAGCCGATCGAGTAGACGTGGATCAGGAAGCCGATGCCGGTGACGACCAGGATCATCATCCCGGAGAGAGGGTCCAGCCGGAATCCCCACGGGATGAAGAAACGGCCGACGGTGCCGTTCGAGAGCTGGAGCGGTATCGACGCGATCCAGGGCGCCACGCGAACCGTGTGCTCGCGCGCCTCGGCCGGCAGCCCGAGGAGCTGCCAGAACGCGTACAACGCCAGGGCCAGCGCCGCGCCCATGAAGCTGCAGGCGACGATCCCCGCGGTCCGCTTGCTGAAGAAACGGACCCCGACGAGCCCGTTGATCGCCGCGCCGAGGCCGGGCAGCAGGGGAATCAGCCAGATCAGGTCCATACCAGTCACCACCGCATCAAGCCCATTTCGTCGATATTGACGGTTTCCTTGTTGCGGTAGAACGCGAGGATGATGCCCAGCCCGACGGCCGCCTCGGCCGCCGCCACGACAATCACGAATACCGCAAAGACCTGCCCGACGACGTTCTGCAGCTGGTGCGAAAACGCGATGAAGTTGATGTTCACCGCGTTCAGCATCAGCTCGATCGACATCAGGATGATGATGACGTTCCGGCGCGTCATGACGCCGATGATGCCCAGCGTGAAGAGCGCCGCCGAGAGCAGCATGTAGTGGGTGGTGGTGATGATCATCGGCCTACAGCTCCCGCTTGGCCAGCACGATGGCCCCGATCATCGCGACGAGGAGCAGGACGGACGCCACCTCGAACGGGATCAGGTAATCGGTGTAGAGCGCGCGCCCGATCTGTTCGACGTTGTTGGGGCTGAGCGCGCCGCCGGCCGATGCCGGCTTCGCCCAGCCGAGGGCGAAGATGGCCGCGAACTCCACGAGCACGGCCGCCGCCATCGCCACGCCCAGGCGCCCCAGCCGGCGCGGATCGCTGTGCGCCTCGGGCGGGCGCTTCAGGTTCACCAGCATGACGACGAAGAGGTACAGGACGACGATGCCGCCGGCGTAGACCATCACCTGGATGACGGCCAGGAACGGCGCCTGCAACATGACGTAGAGCGCGGCGACGCACAGGAAGTCCGCTACCAGGTAGAGGACGCTGTGCACGGTGCTCTTCGCCGTGATCACGAGCGCGCCGAACCCGAGGATCAGCGCCGCACAGATGTAGAAGGCAACTGCTTCAGCCATGGCTCTCCGCGACGGGCGACGCCCCCTTACACCAGCACCTTCAACAGGCCGGTCACCACCACGTTCAGGATGGCCAGCGGGATCAGCCACTTCCAGCCGAGGCGCATCAGCTGGTCGTAGCGGTAGCGCGGAAACGTCGCCCGCACCCACAGGAACGCGTACAGGAAACCGAACGTCTTCAGCATGAACCACGCCCAGCCGGGGACGAGGCCCAGGAACGAGAGCCACGACACGTTCGGGAACGGCGCCAGCCAGCCGCCCAGGAACAGCGTCGTCGCGACCGTCGACACGACAATCATGTTCGCGTATTCAGCCAGGAAGTAGAACGCGAACCGCATCCCCGAGTACTCGGTGTGGAACCCCGCGACGAGTTCCTGCTCCGCTTCGGGCAGGTCGAAAGGCGCGCGGTTCGTCTCGGCGAGCGCGCCGACGAAGTAGATGAAGAACGCGACCGGCTGCATGAAGCCGAACCACCAGCCCTTGGCCAGCTGCGCCTGGACGATGCCGACCATGCTCAACGTGCCGGCCAGCATGATCACCGTCACCAGCGTCATCGTGACCGCGATCTCGTAGCTGATGAGCTGCGCCGAGGAGCGGAGGCTCCCGAGCAGCGCCCACTTGCTGTTGGACGACCAGCCGCCGAGGATGATGCCGTAGATGCCGATCCCGGCCACCGAGATGACATAGAGCAGGCCGACGTTCACGTCGGCGATGCGTCCCGGAATGGTCAGCCCGAACAGCGTCAGGTCGCCGGCGAACGGGATCACCGCGAACGCGATGAGGGCGGGCACCAGCACGATGATCGGGGCCGCCGTGAACACCCACTTGTCGGCCCGCGCAGGCGTGATGTCTTCCTTCACGAACAGCTTCAGCACGTCGGCCAGCGGCTGCAGGATTCCGTGCGGCCCGACGCGCATCGGCCCCAGGCGCACCTGCACCCAGGCCTGCACCTTGCGCTCGAGCAGGACGATGTACATCACCGTGACCAGCACCGCGACCAGCACGATGACGATCTTGACGAGCGGGAGGATGAGCGCTTCAACCATGCTTCACTGCTCACTGCAGGCGTGAGGGACGAGGCGAGAGCCGAGAGCCGAGTCAGTCAGGCCCTCTCGCCCTCCGCCGTTCGCCTCTCGCCTATCTGTCCACTTCCCCCAGCACGATATCGATCGTGCCGATGAGCGCCACGACGTCCGCGACGAGGTGCCCCTTCACGAGCTGCGGCAGGGCCTGCAGGTTGCAGAACGACGGCGGCCGCACGCGGAACCGGTACGGCGACGCCGACTTGCCGTCGCTCGCGATGAAGTAGCCCAGTTCGCCCTTCGGGGCTTCGATCGCGTGATACGTCTCGCCCGCGGGCGGCTTGATGAGCCGGGGCACCTTGCCCATGATCGGCCCCTCCGGCAGCCCCTGCACCGCCTGGCGGATGATGCGCAGCGACTGGCGGAATTCCTCCAGCCGCACCAAGTACCGATCGTAGGTGTCGCCCGCCACGCCGAGCGGCACGTCGAACTCCATCTCCTCGTACGCCGCGTACGGCTCGTCCTTGCGGACGTCTCGGTACACGCCCGACGCGCGGAGCGGCGGCCCGCAGAGCCCCACCGCGACGGCGTCGGCCGCCGAGATGACGCCGACCGCCTTCGTCCGCTCCATGAAGATCCGATTTCCCGTCAGCAGTTGCTCGTACTCGGGCAGTTTCTGCTCCTGCACGTCGCAGAACGCCAGCACCTTCTTGTCCCAGCCCACCGGCACGTCCACCGGCTGCCCGCCGATCCGCATCGCGTTGTACGTGAGCCGCGCGCCGCAGTATTCTTCGAAGAGATCCAGCACCAGCTCCCGTTCGCGCAGCCCGAAGAGCAGGACCGTCAGCGCCCCGAGGTCGGCCGCGTGCGTGCCGAGCCACAGCAGATGGCTCGCGACGCGCTGCAGTTCGGACAGGATCGTGCGGATGTAACGGGCGCGGCGCGGGACCTCGAGCCCGTAGAGCTTCTCCACCGTCTCGACGTAACCGAGGTTGTTCGTGGCCGCGGCCACGTAGTCCATCCGGTCCGTCAGCAGCACGATCTGCGTGTAGTCGCGGTTCTCGCTCAGCTTCTCGACGCCCCGGTGCAGGTACCCGATCACCGGGTCGCAACTCACGACCCTCTCGCCATCCAGCCTCAGGATGAGGCGCAGCACCCCGTGCGTGCTGGGATGCTGCGGTCCCATGTTGATGACGAGCTCGTCGGTATCGAACATCGGGCGGGGCGCGTCTGTCTGCATGGTCACGGTGCTCACTTGACGTCGGCGTCGACCGCCGCCTGACGGGCTTTCAACCAATCCTGCGGGCTTTCCATCAACAGCTCGCCAGGACCCTCGAGCGGATAGTCCTTGCGCTGCGGGTGCCCCTGCCAGTCGTCCGGCATCAGGATACGCCGCAGGTCGGGATGGCCCGTGAACCGGATCCCGAACATGTCGAAGACCTCGCGCTCGAGCCAGTTCGCCGCCGGCCACACGCCGGTCACGCTCGGCACGGCCTCGCCCTCGGCCACCCGCACCTTGACGCGGACGCGCTGGCGGAGCGGGATCGAATACAGGCAGAGCACGATGTCGAATCGCTTCGTCTCGCGCGCCAGCCAGTCGACGGCCGTCAGGTCGGACAGGTAGGTGAACAGACACCCGGGCGTGTCGCGCAGGAACCCGCTCACCTCGAGCAGGCGCGCTCCGGGCACGATCACCGTCCAGTCACCGACCCAGAAACTCACCTGTTCAACCGCGCCGGGCAAGCCCGCCTGCAACGCCGTCACGAACGCCGGGGCCGGGACGCCGGCCGGCGGCGCCTGATCGGGCGGCCCCGGGGGCGCGGGCGGCGCCTTCGCCTCCGGCTTTGCCGCACCAGGGGCCGCGGCCTTCGGTGCCGGCGTCGGCGCACCGGGTGCTGCAGGCGCCGGGGGTTGAGGAGTCTGCTCGTCAGCCATCAGGGTTCTCCGCCTACGCCCACTCGAGGGCGCCCTCTCGCCAGGCGTAGAAGTAGCCGACGACGAGGATGAACAGGAAGACCACCATCTCGATGAAACCGAACCACGCGAGCTCGTCGACGATCACGGCCCAGGGATACAGGAAGATCGTCTCCACGTCGAAGATCAGGAACAGCATCGCGACGAGGAAGTACTTGATGCTGTAACGGTCCCTGGCGTCTGTCGTGGGCTCAATGCCGCACTCGTACGGCTCGAGTTTCACCCGGCCGTAACGCTGCGGGACGATCAGACGGGCAAACAGCAGCGTGACAACGCCGAACGCGATGCCGACCGCGATGAAGATGAGAATAGGGACCCACGCGTTGACCATAACCGTCTCACCTGCGCACCATGGCGGGCGCGCCTCTGACCGTTCAGGGACACCATTTGCCCTTCGACTGTCACGTCCAGCTGTTCCGCAGAACGCGTGCGCTCTTGTGCGGACGGACGACCACGCGCTGGGGGGCCCATCCGCCATGCCTTGACCTGCGAACGCCACGACCGGGCCTGGGCCGAGGCCGGCACGCGCACTCTCACCCGACTGGGGCGCCTGGCAGACAGCCTCCGGGTTATAACACGCGGTCCAAATCCCGGTCAAGGAAGCCAAGTGCCGTGCTGACAATCGTTTCGCGGACACGATATACTGGCGATACGCTGACTTTCAACAAGGACGACCTACGGTGAAGACACGGTCACGGTGCGCTCCGCCCCGACTGGGCCTCCCGGTTCTCTTCGCGGTCTGTGCTGCGCTCGCCCCCGCCGCCTTGGCCTCGGCCCAGTCGGTCGAGCGCGATCTGTTCGTCAGCGTCTTGAGCCGGGCGGATGAACCGGTCCTGTCGCTCGGCCCGGCCGACTTCCTCGTGCGCGAGGACGGGCGGACCCGCGAGGTCCTGCGCGTCCGCCGGGCAACCGATCCGATCGACATCGCCCTGCTCGTGGATACGAGCCAGGCCCTGGGCAACCAGGTGGCAGACGTCAGGGGAGGTGTCGAGTCGTTCGTCGGGCGCATGGGGTCTCAGGCGCACATCGCGATCGTGGGGCTCGGCGATCGGCCCACGATCTTGACGGACTACACCAGCGACCCGGCCAAGCTGAAGAAGGCCGTGGGCATGATCTTCCCCATGCCCGGCGCGGGCGCCCTCGTGCTCGAAGGCATCCGGGACACGCTGAAGGGTATTGCCACGCGAACGCCAGAACGCGTGGCCATCATCGTCGTGTGGGCCGGCGGCATAGAACTCAGCACCGAGAGCGACGAGCCCCTGCTCTCGGATCTCGAACGAAGCGGTGTGGCGCTGCACGCGCTGACGATTGGCACCGCGGCGCCGGCCGACGCGATGACGCAGGAAGGCCGCAGCCGCGAGATCGTCTTCGACCGGGGCACGGCCAAGACGGGCGGGCGCCGCCAGAACGTCCTGTCGTCGATGGCAATGACCGATGCGCTCAACCATCTGGCCGCTGAACTGCTCGGCCAGTACCGGATCACGTACGCCCGGCCCGACACGCTGATTCCGCCAGAGAAGATCGGCGTCACCGTCCGTCAGGACGGCTTCACCGTCCGCGCCACGCCGGTGCCAGCCAGGGTCCCGGCCAGATGACACGCCTCGCGCGGATCGTCTGGCCCGTGGCCATCGCCTGGGCGGTGGGGTGGTCTGCGACGGGGTCGGCGGGATCTGCGTCTCCGCAGACGTCTCCGCCGCCCGTGCCGCCCGCCACCCAGGCACCCGCGAGACCCGCCCAGGAGGGGGCCTCGTTCCGCGGCGGCATCGAACTGGTGGCGCTGAACGTCACCGCGACGGACGGGAGCGGCCACTACGTGACCGGTCTCAACGCCGACGACTTCCTGGTGTTCGAAGACAACGTCAAGCAGGACATTGGGTTCTTTAACCGGACGAGTCTGCCGCTGGCCGTGGCCCTGCTGCTCGACAGCAGTGCGAGCATGGAAGACAAGATCCGGACGGCCCAGACGGCGGCCCTTGGCTTTGTGCGGAGCCTCAGGGCGCAGGACCAGGCCCAGGTGATCGACTTCGATGGCCGCGTCAGCGTCGTGGCCCCGTTCACCGCCGCCCGCGCCGATGTCGAGAAAGCCATCACCTCCACGGTGGCGGGCGGATCGACGTCGCTGTACAACGCCATCTACATCGCGCTGAAGGAGCTCTCCAAGACGCGAAGCCGCAGCGCCGAGGAGTTGCGCCGCCAGGCGATCATCGTCCTGTCTGATGGTGAGGACACCTCCAGCCTGGTGTCGTACGACGAAGTGCTCGAACAGGCCAAGCGCTCCGAGACGGCGATCTACGCCATCGGGATTCGAACCCGCGATCCCTACTCCGGCAAGGCCTACAGTGATGCGGACTACGTCCTGCGCCAGTTGACGTCGCAGACCGGCGGCCGGGTGTTCTTCCCGGAACGGATCGAAGAGCTTCCCGCCATCTACGCCCAGATCTCCGAGGAACTGTCGAACCAGTACATGGTCGGGTACACCTCGTCGAACACGCACCGCGACGGGCGCTGGCGCCGCATCGCCGTGCGCGTCACTCGCCCGACGGTCTCAGCCCGCACGCGCCAGGGCTACTACGCACCGGGGGGCGCCGGACCACAGTGAGCGTGCCGAAGGGTCGAAAGGCCGAATCCCGCTTGCCTCGCCGAAGCCTCACACGGCGCATCCGGGCGTAGGCGGGAACCTCGGATCCCTGCTATCCTTCAACCGTCCTCGTCTGCCAGGTGTCCCATGCCGAACCGTCCCATGGTCTATTTCATTGGCGCCGGCCCCGGAGATCCCGGGTTGCTGACGCTGCGAGGTGCCCGGTGCCTTGGCCGGGCCGACGTGGTGGTGTACGACCGGCTCGTACACACCGCGGTCCTGCGCCATGCGCGGCCCGACGCAGAGCGCATCGACGTCGGTCAGGCCGCACCCCAGGGGACCGACCGTGACGCGATTGCCTATCTCCTGCTCGAGAAGGTGCGCGACGGCAAGCGCGTCGTCCGGCTGAAGTGGGGCGATTCCTTCATCTTCGACGACGGCGGCGAAGAGGCGCTGTTCCTGCACGAACACGGGGTGCCGATCGAGGTCGTCCCGGGCATCCCGGCAGCGGTCGGGGTGCCGCCCTACGCCGGCGTCGCCGTGACCTATCACGGTGGCGGCGACACACTGACGCTCGTCCGTGGTCACGAGGACGCCAGCGGCAAGATGCCAAAGGTCGACTGGACCAGCCTCGCCCGTCTCGACGGGACGATCGTCTGCTACGCGGGAGCGCGGCAGGCGCTGGCGATTCTGGCCGCGCTTCGCAGTCACGGCCGGCCCGACGAGGAGCCCGTGGCGCTGATCTTCAACGGGACGCTCCCCGACCAGCGGACGATTGTCGGCACACTGGGATCGCTCGCCCAGACGGCGCTGCCCGCGGAGCCGGGCCCGGCGATCGTGGTCGTGGGCCGGGTGGCCGCGCTGCGGCAGCATCTGCGATGGTTCGACGTCCGCCCGCTCTTCGGCCGGCGGGTCGTCGTGACGCGGCCGCGCGAGCAGGCGCGCGAACTGGTCGAACTGTTCGAGGATCAGGGCGCGCATGTGATCCTCGCGCCCACGGTCCGTCTCGCGCCGGTAGAAGACTACGAGCCGCTGGACGAGGCCTGCGCGAACATCGCGTCGTTCGACTGGGTCGTGCTGCCGGCGCTGACCGGTGCGGAAGTGTTCCTGCGTCGCCTGCTGGCCGGTCCGAACGACGTGCGCAGCCTCAAGGGCGTGGGCCTGTGCGCCATGGGGCAGTCATCGGTGGAGCGCTTTGCGGCCGCCGGCCTTCGGCTGGATGTCGCGCTTGGCGAGTTCCGGCCGGAACTCGTGGTCGAAGCCCTGTCGGCCAGCACCGGCCTCGCGGAGAAGCGTGTGCTGGTCGTCCGTGCCGAGGGCGCGCGCGATGCGCTCGCGTCGGAGCTGCGGAAGGCGGGCGCCGAGGTCACCGAGGTGGCCGCGTATCGCACCGAACTGGTGATGCCGGGCGATCCGGGCGAACCGGACCTCTACAAGATGCTGCTCGAGCAGCAAATCGATGTCGTGACGTTTGCCAGTCCGTCAACCGTGAAGGAGTTCGCCGACATCCACGGCGCGGACGCCGTGGCCGACGTCCTGCGAACCACGCTCGTGGCCTGCGTCGGCCCGGTCACGGCCCAGACCGCACAGGCGCTTGGCATGACGCCTGCCATCGTGCCGGCGGAGTACAGCATGGCAGCCATGGTGGCCGCCGTCGTGCGTCATTTCAAGGGAAGCCCGAAGGCGTAGCTGCGGCTTACCACAAGACGCGCACCTGGCCCCAGCGTTCGATGTCGGCATCGCGCGTGATGAGCGGCAGGTCGAGCCGCCGGGCCGCCGCGCAGATCAGGCCATCGAACGGATCGTTGTTCGGCCGGGCCTCGTTGGCCAGAAACACCTGTTCCGGCGTGAGGTCGAAGGGCTGAAAGGCCGGGTTCGCGAACAGGTCTTCGAAGAAATCCCGCAGCGGTGTGGCCGACGGCGAACGCCGGCCGCCGAGGACGAACCCGAACTCGACAATCACGACGGCCGGCACGTAGATCGTGGCTTCGCGTGCGTCTGCGGCGTCAAAGAACGCGGCGGCCCGTCTTCCCAGCCGCTGCCCGCCGAAAGCGTAGTACACCAGCGCGTGCGTATCACACACGGCGGCCGTCGGCCCCTTACGCACGGCGCCGCCTGCGAGCCGAAACGGGCTTGCCTTCGGCTACGGCCATCGGAGCACGAGCCGATCCCCGCCTCATCGTCCCGGCCAGGTCGCGCGGTGTGGTGTCGACACCGGCGAGCACATCGTCCCACCGCGCTCGCCACGCCTGCCACACAGCGGGCGAAACGGCCGCCGCGTCGTCGGGAGGCTCTGCGGCTCGCCCGGTCATGGCGCCTTTCATGGAGCGCACCACGCGGGGTGCGTCTTGACCGAACCGCGCCCGAGTGATCAGGCGATCGAGGTACTCGCTGAGGCTGCCGAGTTGCGCCGCCCGCGCCCGCCCGCGCAACCAGAGGAGATTGTCCGGCGACAACGTGACCGAGATGGCCTGTTTGTTCATACGATAATTATCGTATATCAGGAGCCTTGGTCCTGGCAACACAGAATCCTCCTGTCCACGCACCCTTCTCCCTGACGTCGACGACGCCGTTCGCAGGGAGGCAACCACGCCACGGACCACGCACAGCGCGGGACCGGATTGAGGTGCTGGACATGTTTACGCAGGGATCATGCCGGCAGGCCGCGGCCGGAATTCCCCGGGGATTCATGGCTGTCGTGAATGCGGCGCGGCAGAAACTGCCACCGCCTCATGCCGGCCAGGTGGCAGTCTTTGATCGGTCACGGATTGCCCGCGCCCTGGCCATCCCGACGAATGTCATGGCCGGCGAGACACGGGGAGTTGGCTATTTTCCGCCAGGGATGAGGCGCTCGAACCAGGTGAAACGTGTCAGGTCGTTGTAGACAACCGTCACCATCAGCATCATCAGGACAAAGAAGCCTGCCAGCAGCAGCCGCTCTTTCATCTTCACGCTGAAGTCCCGGCGGACGACGCCTTCGACCGCCATGATGAAGATGTGCCCGCCATCGAGCACGGGAATCGGCAGCAGGTTCAGAAGGCCCAGGTTCAGGCTGAGCGACGCCATGAACGTGAAGAGGGCGAGCACGCCGGCCGCCGCGTAGTCCCCCGACAACTGGGCGATCGCCACCGGCCCCATGAGTTGCCGTGGGGAGGTCTCCCGCGTGAACAGCCCGCCGAGCGTCTGCACGATGAGGCCGGCGAACTGGACGTTGCGCTCGATACTCAGCTTGACCGCTCCAAGCGGTCCGGGCTTCACCAGCTTGAACGGATCCTGCAGGCCCACCCCGAGCACGCCGAGCGTGCCCTGACGCCGTGGCGTGGCCGCGATCTCCATCTGGTCGTTCCCGCGCTGGACTCGCAAGGTGATCGCCTGCTCGGGGCGCTTCTTGATTGCGGCCGACAACTGGGCCGAGAACACGATCGTCTCGCCGTTCAGGGCGAGCACCAGGTCCCCCGACTTGACCCCCGCCTTGTCGGCCGGGCCGTTCGGCTCGACGCTGGCGATGCGTGGATGCACGTTCGGCAGCACGCCGATGTCGCCGATCCGCATCTTCGTCTGCGCCTCGGGCGTCACTGTGACGACCGACTCCCGCCCTTCGCGCAGGAAGGCGACCGGTACTTCACGGTCGGCGCGACCGCCGATGGCCAGGTAGAACTGCTCCCATGTGGCCACGTTGCTCGACCCGACCTTGATGATGCGGTCGCCAGCCCGGATACCGCTGCGTTCGGCCGGTGACCCTTTCGTCACCATGCCGACGTCCACCGGGTCGTCCTGGAAGACAGGTACCTGGGCGCCCTGGGCCAGCACGACCGTCATCAGGGTGACGGCCAGCACGATGTTCATCACCGGCCCGGCCAGGAGAATGCGGAAGCGGTCCCACTTGCTGCGCGACAGGAACTCGTCCGGCGCTCCGGTCTGGGGATCGTCGGGGTTCTCGCCGGCCATCTTCACGTAGCCGCCGAGCGGGAACGCGCTGATTGCGTATTCCGTCCCGCCCCGGCTGAACTTGAGCAGCTTCGGCCCGAAGCCGATCGAGAAGGTGATCACCCGCACGCCCAGCCACCGGGCCACGAGGTAGTGACCAAGTTCGTGCACGAACACCAGCACGCCCAGAACAAACACGAACGCCAGCAACGAATTGAGCGTATTCAGCAAAGGTGACCCTCGACCTAATTGTAACCCCGGACCAGGTCCTGGGCGAATTCCCGGGCCCAGTGGTCTACTCTTCGGACGTCAACCAGGGTCGTCACGTTCCCGGCGGGGGTCGCCGCCATCGTCGTTTCGATGACGTCGGCGATGGACAGGAAGCTCAGGCGGCCGGCGAGGAAGGCCGCAACCGCGACTTCGTTCGCCGAATTGAGGGCGACGGCCAGACCGGGTGCGCCGCGGAGCGCTTCGAAGGCGAGGCGCAGGCACGGGAACTTCTTCAGGTCCGGCTGGCCGAAGTCGAGCTGCGCGCATCGGGCAAAGTCGAGCGACGGCAGGGCGCCTGCCCAGCGATCGGGGTACGAAAAGGCGTACTGGATAGGGAGCCGCATGTCGGTGACGCCGAGTTGCGCGATGATCGACCCGTCGCAGAACTCCACCATCGAGTGCACGACCGACTGCGGGTGAATCACCACGTCAATCTGGTCGGGTCCCACGCCGAACAGCCAGTGCGCCTCGATGACCTCCAGGCCCTTGTTCATCAGCGTCGCTGAATCGATCGTGATCTTGCGACCCATCCGCCAGGTGGGATGCCGCAACGCGTCCTCTGGCCCCACCTTCTTCAGTTCGGCCATCGAGTGACTCCTGAACGGGCCGCCCGACGCTGTGAGAATCAGGCGCGTCACCTCGTCCGTGTTCCGGCCGTGGAGGCACTGATGGATGGCGTTGTGCTCGCTGTCCACCGGCAGGATCGCCACGCCGTTACGGCGCGCGGCGTCGGTGATGACGGCGCCGGCCATCACGAGAACTTCCTTGTTGGCGAGGGCGATGGTCTTGTGCGCTTCGATCGCGGCCAGCACCGCATCGAGCGCCGCGGTTCCGGACGAGGCGCACAACACGATGTCGACATCGGGATGCGTGGCGACCTCGATCAGGCCGTCGGCGCCGGACAACAGGCACTCGGGCCGGAAGGCGCCGAGATGGTTGCGCACCGCGTCGAGCCCGTGCCCGGTGGCCATCACCGCGATCCTGGGGCGCACCTGCTCGATCTGCGCCGCGAGCAGGCTGCCGTTGCTGCCCGCCGCGAGCCCGACGACCTCGAGTTTGTCGGGATGGGCCTGCACGACGGCAAGCGCACTGCGCCCAATCGAACCGGTCGAGCCGAGAATGGCGAGGCGCTTGCGCGGCGTCACGTCGTGTCCCCTGGTCGAGCTAGGCGAGGAGCCTCAGGAAGAGGTAGAAGCCCGGCGCCACGAAGAGCAGCGCGTCGATGCGATCGAGCACGCCGCCGTGACCGGGAATCAGCGCGGAGCTGTCCTTGACGTTCGCGCTCCGCTTCAGCAGCGATTCGAAGAGGTCGCCGGCAATGCCGAGGGCCACGAGGATCGCCCCGAGGCCTGCCAGCAAGGGGAGGCCCAATTGCGGCACCCAGAGACGCCCGAGTCCGACCATGACGGCCACGCCCGCGACGAGCCCGCCGAGGGCCCCTTCGACGCTCTTCTTCGGACTGATGGTCGGCGACAGGCGGTGCTTCCCCAAGAGCGTGCCGGCGTAGTACTGGGCGCTGTCCGACACCCACACGGTCAGCAGGACGAGCAGCACGGCCTCCCGGCCGTACGTCCACCGGATGGCGGCAATCGTCCCGATCGGCAGCCCCAGGTAGAGCACGGGAAACAACGTGGCGGCAGCGGTGGCCGGCACATGGGGCGCCGGTTGCCAGGCGGCAAGCACGGTGACCGACGCCGCGAGGAACACGGCGATCAGCATCAGGTCGACCGGCACGCCCGGCCAGCCGACGGCCGCGCACGCGACCGCGGCGGCGGTGCCGCTGGCCACGGCCGGCACCGGCACGCCGGACTTTTCCATGAGCCCCGCGTACTCCAAGAACGCGGCGACGAGCACCGCCTCGAGCAGGAGGAGCAGCGCCCAGTGGGGGGCGTACCAGATGGCACCCAGCACCACTGGAATCAGGACGATCGCGCTCAGGATGCGAGTCACAGGGCGATGCGAGCCTGGGCCGGCTGCGCGATGCCGCCGAAGCGGCGTTCGCGCCTCTGGTAATCGAGCACGGCCTCGAGCAGGTGACGGCAGCGGAAGTCCGGCCACAGCACGTCGGTCACGTGAATCTCGGCGTACGCAATCTGCCACAGGAGGAAATTGCTGACCCGCATCTCGCCGCTCGTCCGGATCAGCAGGTCGGGGTCCGGCTGGCCGGCGGTGTAGAGCAGGTCCGAAAACCGCTGCTCGTCGAGATCCTCGGGGCGGATGCCTGTTTCGATCGCCCGCCGGGCGGCGTCCACGATTTCGGC
>JAPKZP010000697.1 GCA_026393735.1 Acidobacteriota bacterium | reverse complement strand
TCGTACGCACGGCCTACAACCCGCCGACGGCCGGCGAAGGACGCGGCGGGCGCGGTGGCGCGGGCGGCGCCCCGCCTCAGGGCATGCCTGGCGGTCGTGGCGGCGTGCCGCCGACCATCAACATCGCCCGCGAGAAACTCAACCTGACCGAGTCGCTCTCGTTCATGCAGAAGTACCTCGGGCCGGAGCATGCCATCGTGAAGCGGATCCTCGACGGCAAGACGCCGGAAGCCCGGGCGGCGGCGCTCATCGACGGGTCGCGCTTCAACAGTGACACCGAGATCCGTGCGCTGCTGACGGCAGGCGGCAAGGCTGCCGTCGACGTCTCCACCGATCCGCTCATCGTCCTCGCGCGTTCGCTCGAGACCGACGCGCAGGCTATTTCGAAGAAGTTCGAGGACGAAGTCACGGCCGTCCAGGCGGCCGCCTATCCGAAGATCGGGCAGGCCGTGTTCGTCGTGGACGGCGCGAAGGCCTATCCTGACGCGACGGGCACGCTGCGGCTGTCGTACGGCGCCGTGAAGACGTACATGGAGGACGGCAAGAAGGTTCCACCCTACACGTTCTTCGCCGGTCTCTACGACCGCGCCGCCCAGCACAAGGGCGATTCGCAGTACGACCTGGCGCCGCGTTGGGTCGAGAACAAGGCCGCCCTCGACCTGAAAGTGCCGTTCGACTTCGTCAGCACCAACGACATCGTCGGCGGCAACAGCGGGTCGGCGGTCGTCAACAGGAAGGGTGAAATCGTCGGGCTGATCTTCGACGGCAACATCCAGTCGCTGCCGGGGCACTTCGTCTACGAAGAAGCGATCAACCGCGCGGTCTCCGTCGATTCACGCGCGATTGTTGAAGCGTTCCGAAAGATCTACAAGGCCGAGGCGCTGGCCAACGAGATCACCGGAAAGGTGGCGGCCCCGGCCAAGCCGGCGGCGCCCGCAAAGAAGTAGCAGGTTCAGAGGCTTGGCCGGGACCCGATCGGGTCTCGGTCAAGCCTGCCCTTCCGGCTCCTCGACGTCATCCTCATACAGCCCGGAGATTGCCGGTGTCTGTCCGCAGCATCCTGCGGCCATGCACTCGTCGCACAGCGTCATCCCGCACAACCCGCAGTGGTCGAACAGGTCGGCGCCGGCGGGTCCGGCCCCGCATCGCTCGCATTGCATCGACGTTCCTCCATTTCGCGTAGACGACGAACCTCCCCGTGAGGTCCGGTGTCCGCGGCCTGGCTCTGTCACTTCGTGGGGTCGAACCGCACACGAATCTCGACGGCCGCGGAGAGCAGCCCTTTCGACACAACGAGCGGGTGGACGACGACGGCGCCGCTCGAGAGCGGCGCCGATACCGTCGGCGCCGTCTGCAGGATCGGGAGCGACCGGTCGACGGGGTTCCCGTTCCGGATTCGCGCGCCGGCAGGCATCAGGACATGCCGGTTATCGAGCAGGCCGGTAATCGTGGACTGCAGCAGGTCGCGTCGGACCGCGACCGTCGAGTCACGGTCGGGTTCCTCGCCCAGTTCTTCGAGGTTCTCCAGCGGATCGTAGCTCGCGACCAGATGGATGGTGTCGAGTCCGCGGTCGCCGTCGACGCGGGCCCAGTCACTCTCGAGCGGAACGCTGTACGTCTTCCCTGCGCGCACTCCGCTGGCACCGCGGATCGTCAGTGACGGAAACAGGACAGCGACGTCGCCTCGCGAGTCCTGCGTCACGACATACGCAAAACCGTCCGACGTCGGGATGAATGTCAGCCGGAACTGGTCCCCCTTGAGCACCCGCGCGCCGTCGGTGAGCGGGAACTCGGTCCACGTTCCGCCCTGAAGCCGTTGCCCGAACACTGACCAGGCGAGCGCAAAGGCGGGCACCGGCGGCTTCGGTACCGGACGCGTGAGGTACCGATACACGGGCGGAACGGCCGCGTTCGCCAACACCATGACGAACACCGCCGCGACGCCGACAAAGGCCCATTTCGTGAGCCGCCACAGCATGCGATCGTCGACCTCGGTCGCGCTCGACAGACTGTTCGCGAGGATGGCCAGCGACTCGCGCGTCCGTCCTGGGCTGTAACGGACCTGGAGACACGTGGCGAGCCGCGCCAGAGCGGGCGGCAGGGCCCCCGCCGCCGCATCGGCTCCCTCTGTCGTGACAACGGTCACCGCCCGGTCCGTCTGCAGCGCGTGGGCAATCTGGACGCGCATCGGATCGTCTTCCTCGACGCAAGCATCGAGTGCGCCTGGCGTCACGACGAGCACGAAGTCCGGCGTCTCCTGGATCAGACGGAGCCGTTTCGCATCAGCGCCCTCGCCGCTTGGGCGGTCGCCCGAGAAGACCCGGAATCCCCGTCTCCGCAGGTCCGCCGCAATCGCCCCGGCCAGCTCGGCATCGGCCGAATCCCGGCAGCAGACGAAGACGTCGCACTCGAT
>JAPKZP010000203.1 GCA_026393735.1 Acidobacteriota bacterium | reverse complement strand
GCGGCGGCACGAGCTACTACCTCAACGAGGCGCTGACAACGGCGAACGGCCAGAAGCTCGCCGAGCAACTGGGCATCAAGGGCGCCAACCTCGACGACTGGACCAGCGGACCGTCGACGATCAATATCGGCAACGGCTTCAGCAACCCGGTCATGGGGTATACCCAAAGCCTGCCGTGGGAACGCTCGGAACGGACGTGGCAGGTCGCGGCGACCGCCACCAAGGTGTGGAACAACCACACGGTCAAGTTCGGCGCCGACTGGCGCAACAACAGCGACCTCCTCCTCCAGACCCAGGGTGCCAATGGCCCGCGCGGGTATTTCGGGTTCAGCGGCGCACAGACGGGTTCGCCGGCCGACACCGCCGCCAACAGCGGGATTGCCAACGCCTTCGCGTCCTTCCTGCTCGATGCGCCCAGTTCCGTGCAGCGCGACCTGAAGGTCCTCGACGAGGTCGGCACGCGGCACTGGTCGTTCTTCGGCTTCGTGCACGACAAGTGGCAGGCGTCCAGCAAGCTCACGATCGATCTCGGGCTGCGCTGGGAGTACTACGATCCGCTCGTCGGCCTCGCCGACAGGGGATCGCTGTCGAACTACGACCCGGCCACCAACTCGCTGCTTGTGGCGGGGTACGGGTCGGTGGCGAACGACCTCGGAGTCGAGAAGGACTTTAAGAACTGGAATCCGCGGCTCGGCCTGTCGTACCGCATCGCTGACAAGACCGTCGTCCGCGCGGGCTTCGGCGCCAGCACGACGCCGTTCCCCGACAATCATTACGCATACAACTACCCGGTGAAGCAGAACAACAGCTTCCAGACGCCGAACAACTACGCTCCGACGGCGGTCAACATGGCCGTCGGCTTCCCCGCGCCGACGTTTGTCCAGATCCCCGAGAACGGCATCGTTGACGCCAACGCCGTGTTGTCCCAGGCGCTCTTTTTCGTGCCGACCGACCTTCAGCCGGGTACGGTGTACTCCTGGAACGTCGCGTTCCAGCGAGAACTCATCTGGGGCCTCACAGGCGAAGTGGCCTACGTGGGCAACCGCAGCGACGACGCCATCTACAAATTCCAGATGAACGCGGGCGTGGTGCTGGGCGCCGGCAACGCGGGCCGGCCGTTCTTCAAGTACGGCAAGACGGCCGACATCGAAAACGTGGCCTGGAAGGGCAAGTCGCGCTACAACGGCCTCCAGATGAAACTGGACCGGCGGTTCCGCAACGGATGGCTGGTCACCAATTCCTACACCTATTCGAAGGCCCGGGACTACAACTTCGAAAACTGGATTGTCAGCACGCCGGCCGATCCGGATCGAAGCTGGGGATACTGCAACACGGACCGGACGCACGTCTTCGTGTCGTCGTTCGTCTGGTCGCTGCCGTGGTTCAAGACGGCCGACGCCGCCGTCCTCCGCTGGGTGCTCGGCAACTGGCAGGTCTCCGGCCTCTTCACCTACCAGTCGGGCCGGCCGCTCGACGTCACGGCGAGCGCGACCGCGCTCAACGCCCCGGGCAACACGCAGCGGCCGAACTTGACGGGCACCGAAACGGTGCTCGGGAACTACGGCCCCGGGCAGCTGTACTTCGACACGTCCGTCTATGCGAATCCGGCAGCCGCCACCTTCGGCAACATGACCCGCAACATGGGCGACCTCCGCGAGCCGAGCTTCACGAACCTCGACTTCAGCGTCGTGAAGCAGTTCGCCTTCGGCAGCAGGAGGATGGGCGAGATTCGCGCCGACTTCTTCAACCTCCCGAACACCTTGAACTACAGCGCCCCGAACACCACGCTCGGCAGCACGACGTTCGGACAGGTGACCAGCGCGTACGGCGAGCGCCAGATGCGCTTCAGCGTGCGCTTCCTCTTCTAGGACGCCCCACCGACACTGCCCGGGCCGGGCTTTGGCAGCCCCGCCCGGGCATTTGCCGTTTCAGACCAGAGACAGCTCGAGGGGTTCACACGAAGTGTCACGGCGGGCGCTCATCCAGGCGACGGCGCCGGGCGCGGCGCCAGCGATCTCCTCTTAGCGACGATCGCGCGCTGAGGTGCGGCCCTTGACGCAGGACGGGAAGGAAGGGTGAAGGACATGACGAGGCCGGGCATGCTGCTTTCTGCGCTCGTGGTTGGCTGGACGCTGCTCGTTCGCGGCGGCGCGGGGGCGGCCGACCCCGCCAAGGCCGCGCCTGCCGGCCAGGATTTCACCGGCTTCGTCGACCCGCGCATCGGCAACGTCGCGCCGCTGCTCGTCCCGACCTTCCCCACTTTCAGCCTGCCCAACCAGATGCTGCGCATGGTCCCGGCGAAGGCCGACTACCTCGAGGACCAGGTGAGCGGCTTCCCCCTGCAGGTCATCGCGCACCGCAATCCGGGCATACTGCCCATGCGGGTATCCCTGGGCGCCATCACTCCCGAGGCGTGGAAGCGCAAGATGCACATCGACCACGACCTCGAGGTGGTGCGGCCGTGGCACTACTCCACCTACCTCATCGATGACGGCATCAGGGTCAGCTTCTCCCCGGCCAAGAAGGCCGCCATCTACAAGATCGACTTCCCGCGCGGCGATGCCGGGAATCTGCTGTTCAGCGGCACCAGCAGCACGCAGATCGTTGCGGCCGGCCCCAACGCCTTCGCCATCGAGGAGAAGGTGAGCTACAAGACCAAGGGGACCAAGCCGGTCACCCGCACCATGTCGGTCTACTGCTACGGCGAGATCGCCGACCCGCAGGGCAGACCGGTTCCCGGGATCCAGATCGAGGCGGCGGAGCGGACCTTGTCGGTCACACGGCCCGCGACCGCTCCAGCGAGCATCCTGCTCAAGTACGCCGTCTCCTACGTAAGTCCGGAGCAGGCAAAGAAGAACTTCCTGACGGAGGTGGCAGCGAGCGGATTCGAGGATCTCGTGGCCCGAGGCAAGGCCGAGTGGGCCAGGGTGCTCGGCCGCCTCGCGGTCGAGGGTGGCAGCGAGGCGCAGAAGCGCTCGTTCTACACGGCGCTGTACCGCACCCACGAGCGCATGGTGGACATCAACGAGGGGGGCCGCTACTACAGCGGCTACGACGGCACGGTGCACGAGCGCGCGCGTCCCTTCTATGTGGATGACTGG
>JAPKZP010000750.1 GCA_026393735.1 Acidobacteriota bacterium | reverse complement strand
CAACGCGCCGCGACGGCGACGACGTGCCGCAGATCTACGTGGTCGACGTCGGCCAACCCGGTGAGCCTCAGCGGGTGACCAGTCTCTCGACGGGCGCGCGCATGCCGATCTGGCGACCCGACGGCAAGGCCATCCTGTTCAACAGCGACGTGTTCCCGGGAGCGACCACCGAGGAGGCCAACAAGCAGGCGGCCGCCGACCGCCGGGCGCGCACGTGGAACGCGCGCGTGTACGACAGCTTCCCCGTGCGTGACTGGGACCGGTGGCTCGACGATCGGCGGCCGAGCCTGTTCGTGCAGGAACTCGCGCCGGGCGCCGCCGCCCGGGACATCCTGGCGACGGCCGTGATCGGCGCCGGTACGACGCCGCGCGCCAAGAAGGGCGACCGCCTGGCCGGACTTCCCGGTTTCGGCGGCCAGATGGGCAGCGGCAGCGAGAGCATCGCCGCGGCGTGGGCGCCAGACGCCTCGGCCGTGGTCTTCACCGCCACCGTGAACCGGAACGAGGCGGCGTTCGCGGAGACCGTCCAGACGATCTGGATGCTGGATCCTGTCGCTGGCACCGTCCTTCCGATGCCGCAGCCGCTGACCTTCAGCGACCCGACGTCGATCGACGCGGCCGGCTGGACGATCTTCGCCAAGTACGAGCCGCTCAACGGGCGTACGTACAATCTCTCGAGGCTGTGGAGCGTGTCGCCCGAAGACGGGACGGTCAGGACGCTCACCTCCACGTTCGATCGCTCGGTGGGCGCCTATGTCGTCGCCCCCGGCGGCAAGCAGGTGTACTTCCTCGCCGAGGATTCCGGCCGTCAGAAGCTCTATGTCGTGAGCGCCGATGAAGGGCCCGTCAAGGAGATCGGCACGCTCACGTCGGGCACCTACACGTCGTTCCACCTGGCCGGCACGCCGGCGGCGCCGGTCGCGGTCGCCGTGTGGGAAAGCGCCGTCAATCCGCAGGAGCTCGTCCGCATCGATCTCGCGACGGGCAAGACGACGCGGCTCTCGCAGTTCAACACGGAACGCGCGTCGATGATCGACTGGCAGCCGCTGCAGGAGTTCACGTTCACCAGCGCGAAAGGCCGGAAGATCCACAACTTCGTCGCGCTGCCGCCGGGATTCGACCCGGCGAAGAAGTACCCGCTTTTCGTCGTGATCCACGGCGGACCGGCCAGCCAGTGGATGGACCAGTTCGTGATCCGCTGGAACTACCACCTGCTCGGCGCGCCCGGCTACGTTGTGCTTCTCACGAACTACACGGGCTCCACGGGATTCGGCGAAGCGCTGTCACAGGCCATCCAGGGCGATCCGCTGGAGACGCCCGGCCAGGAAATCCTGCAGGCAGTCGACGAAGCCATCGCGCGCTACCCGAGTATCGATCCTGCTCGAATGGCGGCCGGTGGCGCCAGCTATGGCGGACACCTGACGAACTGGCTGGCGGTCTCGACCACCCGGTTCAAGGCGCTGGTCAGCCATGCCGGCCTGTTCGACCAGACCAGCCAATGGACGACGAGCGACATCACCTGGTCGCGCGAGGTCGGCATGGGTGGGCCGGTGTGGGAGAAGTCGCCGCTCTGGCAGTCGCAGAATCCGATCATGAAGTCGGCGAACCTGAAGACGCCCATCCTCGTGAGCGTCGGCGAGCGCGACTTCCGCGTGCCGATGAACAACGCCTTGCAGTTCTGGAGCATCCTGCAGCGCCAGAAGGTCCCGAGCCGTCTCATCGTGTTCCCGGACGAGAACCACTGGGTGCTCAAGGGCGAGAACAGCCGCTTCTTCT
>JAPKZP010000122.1 GCA_026393735.1 Acidobacteriota bacterium | reverse complement strand
GTAGTGATGGACGGCGATACCGGCATAGCTGCCATACGTGGCGAACACATTCTCGGCGACGGCCAGCTCTCTTCGCATCGTCTCCGCCGGGAGGCCGGCGAACGTGAGTTTGGGCAGCATCACGCTCGTGGCGGCGAAGCCCGGGTACTCCGCCTTTGTCTGCGGATCGACAATTGGACGCGGAGCGGGGTCTTGCCACTCGCGGTCGGATCGGAATGCCCGCAGCGCCCGAGCCTCGGCCACAACGCCACGGTCCGCCGGACCCGGGGTCGAGAGCACGCTGAACCTGGCGGCGATCTTGGCGAGGGCCGTCAGAAGCGCCGGAGACGGTCGAGCCTGGTCGGCGTCGGGGATCGACAGACCGACATGCGTGTTGAAACCATCATCGAACAACCGGACACGGAATCCGTCCAGCCGGCTGTCCTGGCCGATCACCGGGGTGGGCCCCTCGAGGATGCGGTCGACGTCGGCCGAGGGCAGCCCGACGGCGAACCAGGCAGGCGTCGGGGTCGAGCGGGACGTCTCCACGCCCATCCAGATTCGCGCGTGCCTGGCCTTGTCCGCATACGCGAGGATGTCCGTGCCGTGGCCGATCAGGCCGTCGCCGCCCTCAGCGAAGTTCCGGTAGTTCATGATGCCGACGTTATCCAGCCGGTCGATCAGATGTTCGCTCGCGGCCTTGCGCGTGCCCTGGAACAGCACGTCCGCGATAGGCCTGCCGGTCCGCTCGTCCGTTGACCCCCACCAGGACGGAATGTCCACACCGAACTGCATGCCGGGGAACTCGTACAGCCGCGTCTGGGCGGTGACGAGCAGGTCGAGGTACTCGCGCAGCAGTGTCTGGCGAGCCAGCCGGAAACGCCACGCGGTGAGCAGGTACGGCTCAATGTCGAGATGGAGGCCGTCGAGTTGCTCCCTCGGACCGGCCTCGCGGTTGAACGCGAGGATGGCCTCGACGACGCCGAGAGGGGCTCCGTGGTAGGCCTTGAGCGCCCAGGAGGGGTCTCCGTCCAGGGCTTCGATGCGGATGTGCCGCTGGTGGGCTTCGGCCAGCCACGAGCGCCACTCTGCCCGGTGCTTCAGCTGTCGTCCCGATCCCGGCCCGGCCTCCGTGCCAACCTGTGCCCAGACGATCGTGATTTTCTCCTGCTCGAGGAAGCGAAAGAAATCCGCGCGCGCCCCCGCCTGGGTGAGCATGGGGTCGGGATCCCAGAGCCAGATCGCGCGGGTGGTCGGGGTGTCGGCCGCCCGGCCCGTCGGGCTCCCAAGGCCTGTGAGGATCGCGACCAGGAGGGCCATAATGAACGCACGGTGCATGGTACGAAGGATTCTAGATCGCGCCGCGGGTTGCAGACCCTTGGCGTACGGGGAAATCGGTGAAGGCTGCCGTCATCATCAATCCCGCAGCCGGCCCCTTCTGGAGCCGCCGACCGACGGCCGAAGTCGAGGCCTCCGCACGAGCCATGGTGGCGCACCACTCCGGACACGCGTGGGTCGTCTTCACGCACGGGCCGGGCCACGCCCGCGACCTGGCGCGTGAGGCGGTGGCGGACGGAGCGCAGGTCGTCATCGCGTGGGGTGGTGACGGCACCGTCAACGAAGTGGCCTCGGCGCTCGTGTACGGACGCGCTGCGCTCGGCGTCGTGCGTGTTGGTTCTGGCAACGGTCTCGCCCGTGAACTCGGGATCCCGGCCGATCCCGATGCCGCGCTGGAGGTCGCGCTGACGGGAGCCGAGCGCGTGATCGATGTCGGGGAGCTGAACGGCCGGTTGTTCTTCAACGTCGCAGGCATCGGATTCGACGCGCACGTGGCGGAGGCGTTCGCCCGGTCGGCGGTGCCGGTGCGGGGCTTCGCGTCGTACGCGGCGGCGACGATGCGGGAGTTGCTGCACTACCGGGCGCACCGCTACGTCGTGACAGCGGACGGCGAGAACGTCGCGGACGATGCGGCGCTGCTGGTCTCGATGGCGAACACCCGGCAATGGGGCAACGGTGCCATCATCGCGCCGGGCGCCACGATGGACGATGGCCGGCTCGATCTCGTGTTCGCGCGATCCCGTCATCCCGTCTTCGTGGCCGCGAACATCTGGCGGCTGTTCTGGGGTGACATCGCGGACATGCGGGGTGTCCGCCACCGGCAGTTCAGCCGGGCCACGATTCAGGCATTCCCCCCGGCACCCGTGCACACAGACGGCGAGGTGCTGGGGCACTGCGACCGCATCGAGATCGCGGTGCGTGCCCAGGCGTTGCGCGTTCGCGTCCCCGCGTGAGTCCGGCGCCGCGCTATTCGTCGAAGGGAAGCCGCGCCGATTCGGCGGACGGCCGCGGCGCGGGGTCGGAGGGCTGTTCGACGAGACCGTGCAGGCTGACGCCCAGCAGGCGGACCGGCCGCGTCCCGGCTTCGGTTCGGTCGAGGAGCGCCACGGCGCGGGTGGCGAGGTCGCCGGCATCGCGGCTCGCCGGCACCGCCGTGTGGCTGCGGGTGATGGTCGTGAAATCGCCGTAGCGGACCTTGATCGTCACGGTCCGCGCGAACAGGTTCTTCCGCGCCAGCCAGTCCGCGTCTTCTTCCGCCATGCCCGCGATCTCCGCTTCGATGCGTGCGCGGTCGGTGAGGTCCTGCGCGAAGGTGTTTTCGGTGCCGACCGACTTCCGCTCCCGGTGCGGTTCAACGGGACGCTCATCGACGCCATGCGACAGCTGGATGAGCCAGTCGGCGTAGCTGCCGATGGCGTGGCGCAGCCGCTCGGGATCGGCGGCCCGGACGTCGACCAGGCGATCGAGGCCGATGGCCCGCAGCTTCGCCGCCGTCACAGGCCCGACGCCCCACAACGCGTCGATGGGCAGCTTCTGCAGGAACGCTTCGACCCGTTCGGGCGCGATGACCGTGAGGCCGTCGGGCTTCTGCCATCCGGACGCGATCTTGGCCAGGAACTTGTTGGGCGCGACCCCGGCCGACGCGGTCAGCCCGGTCGTTTCCTTGATGGACCGCTTGAGCCGCCTGGCAATCGTCACCGCCAGCGGCTCGCCCCACGCGTTCTCGGTGACGTCGAGGTACGCCTCGTCGAGCGAGAGCGGCTCAACGAGCGGCGTGACCTCCCGGAAGATCCCGAACACCCGCGACGACACGTCCCGGTACTTGCTGAAATCCGGCGGCACGATCTCGAGGCCGTGGCACAGGCGAATCGCGTGCGCCATCGACATTGCCGAGCGCACGCCAAAGGCCCGGGCCTCGTAGCTCGAGGCCGCGACAACGCCACGCTGGTTCGGGCGTCCGCCGACCGCCACCGGCCGGCCGCGCAGCTCCGGGCGGTCGCGCTGCTCGATGGAGGCGTAGAACGCGTCCATGTCCACGTGGATGATCCGGCGCATGCCGGGGACAGGATACCGAATACAGAAGTCGGACGTCGCCAGAAGCACGGCGCCCGGGATCTGATAGGGTAGGAAGATGGCCGACAAGCGGAAGTTCAAGCTGTCTGAGGTGTGGGAAGAAGCGCGCGTCCTGGTCTGGGCCCATCGGGGCCGGCTCGCGCTCGGCTTGAGCCTGATGCTCGTCAATCGGGTCGTCGGGCTCGTGCTGCCGGCGACGTCCAAGTTCCTGGTCGACGACGTGATCGGCAAGCACCGGGCCGACATGTTGCCGATGCTGGCGCTGGCCGCGGCGGCCGCGACCGTCGTGCAGGCCATCACGTCATTCTCGCTCTCGCAGATCCTGAGCGTCGCCGCCCAGCGCGCCATCACCGAGATGCGCAAGACGGTGAACGGTCACGTCATGCGGCTGCCCGTCAGCTACTTCGACACGACGCAGAGCGGACAGCTCATCTCGCGGATCATGAACGACGCCGAGGGCATCCGGAACCTGATTGGCACCGGGCTCGTGCAGCTGGTCGGCGGGTTCGTCGAGGCGGGCCTGGCCATCAGCGTCCTGTTCTGGCTCAACTGGCAGCTGACGACCGTGACGCTGCTGGTGCTCGCGGTGTTCGGCGGCGGCATGGCCTTCGCCTTCAAGAAGCTCCGGCCCATCTTCAGAGAGCGCGGCGAAATCCAGGCCCAGGTGACCGGCCGCCTCAACCAGGCGCTCGGCGGCGTGCGCGTCGTGAAGGCCTACGTGGCCGAGGATCGGGAGCAGGCGGTGTTCTCGGCCGGCGTCTACCGGCTGTTCGACAACATCCGCCGGACGATCACCGGGATTTCCGCCGTCACCGCCGGGTCCACCGTCATCGTCGGCGTGATCGGCGTCGTGATGATCGTGATCGGCGGCCGGTCGATCCTCTCGGGTGCGATGACGCTCGGCGACTTCATCATGTACCTGTTCTTCACGGGGATGACGGTGGCGCCGGTGGTGAACATCGCGTCGATCGGGACGCAGATCAGCGAAGCCTTCGCCGGGCTCGATCGCATTCGCGAAATCAAGCGGATGGCGACCGAGGACCAGGAGGACGCCTCGCGCGCGCCGCTGCCGACGCTCGAGGGGGACGTCCGTTTCGACCGCGTGGCCTTCGAGTACACCGCCGGCGTGCCGGTGCTGAAGGACGTCACGTTCCACGCCCCGGCCGGCACCACAACGGCGCTCGTCGGGTCGAGCGGGTCGGGCAAGAGCACGCTCATCTCGCTCATCATGACGTTCAACCGGCCGCAATCGGGCCGGGTGATCGTCGACGGGCACGACCTCACCGCGGTCCGGCTGCGGGACTACCGCGGGCACCTCGGCATCGTGCTGCAGGACAACTTCCTGTTCGACGGCACCGTCGCGGAGAACATCGCGTACGCCAGGCCCGATGCCGGCCCGGCCGCGGTCGAAGCGGTGAGCCGCGTCGCCCACTGCGACGAATTCGTGCAGGGATTCCCGCAGAAGTACGACACCGTCGTGGGCGAACGCGGCGTGCGTCTGTCGGGCGGCCAGCGTCAACGCGTGGCGATCGCGCGCGCGCTGCTCGCCGACCCGCGCATCCTGATTCTCGACGAAGCCACGTCGAGCCTCGACAGCGAGAGCGAGGCGATGATTCAGGACGGCCTGAAGTCCCTGCGCCGGGGACGGACGACGTTTGTCATCGCTCACCGGCTCTCCACCATCCAGAGCGCCGATCAGATCCTCGTGCTCGAGGCCGGGGAGATTGTCGAACGGGGCACGCACGCCGAACTGCTCGCCATGAACGGCCGCTACCGCCAGCTGTACGACAAGCAGTACGGCTTCGAAAAGGACCGCTTCATCAACCCCGGCGGCGAAGGCTACGGCAGCTATTGCGTGCCGAAGGACGGGCTGTTCCTCGAGTTCGTGCTCATCCT
>JAPKZP010000383.1 GCA_026393735.1 Acidobacteriota bacterium | reverse complement strand
CGCGCGGCCATGGGAAACACGAACATCGACTTCGTGGCCGTCAACCACATCACGGACACGAAGACGCTGGCGCACCTGCTCAAGTACGACTCGATCCTGGGCAATCTCGACGCGGCCATCGAGGCCGGCGAGGGCTGGATCAGCGTCAACGGCGACAAGTTCCAGGTGTTGTCGCAGAAGGACCCGGGCCAGCTTCCCTGGAAGGACCTCGGCGTCGAGGTGGTCTTTGAAGGCACCGGCAAGTTCACCAAGCGCGACGACGCGGCCAAGCACGTGGCGGCGGGCGCGAAGCGGGTCATCATCACGGCGCCGGCGACCGGGCCGGACGGCTCCTTCGTGATGGGCGTCAACCACGAGCAGTACGACCCGACGAAGCACGTGATCGTGTCGAACGCGTCGTGCACGACCAACTGCCTCGCGCCGTTCGCCAAGGTGCTGCAGGACTCGTTCGGGATCAAGAAGGGCTGGATGACGACGATCCACTCCTACACGAACGACCAGAACCTGCTCGACCTGCCCCACAAGGATCTGCGCCGGGCCCGCGCCGCCGCCCTGTCGATGATTCCGACCACGACGGGCGCCGCGAAGGCGGTGGGCGAAGTGCTGCCCATGCTCAAGGGCAAGCTCGACGGGTTCGCGATGCGCGTGCCCACGCCGAACGTCTCGGTGGTCGACCTCGTCGTCATCGTCGAGAAGCAGACGACCGCCGACGAGGTGAATGCCGCGTTCCGCGCGGCGGCGGCCGGTCCGCTGAAGGGGATCCTCGCCGTCGAGGACGCCCCGCTCGTGTCCATCGACTTCCGTGGCAACGCGAATTCGTCGATCATCGATGCCGCGTACACCAAGGTCATGGACGGCGACTTCGTGAAGGTGCTCTCGTGGTACGACAACGAGTGGGGCTACTCGAAGCGCTGCGTCGATTTGCTTCTCTTCATGGCCTCGAAGGGCCTCTAGGCAGGGTTTCGCGCGGAGGGGCTGGTGTCGGCCGGCCCCTCGGCCCGCAGGCGAACTGTCCCCTCTTCGTGAGAGGTATCTCCGTGGCCAAGTTGTCTATTCGCGATCTCGATCTGCAGGGCAAGCGGGTGTTCATCCGCGTCGACTTCAACGTCCCGATCAAGGAGGGGCGCATCAAGGACGACACGCGGATCCGGGCCTCGCTGCCGACCATCGTGTACGCGCTCGAGCACGGGGCCACGGTGATCCTGGCCTCGCACCTCGGGCGGCCGAAGGGCGGCCCGAGCCCGGAGTTCAGCTTGAAACCCGTGGCCGATCACCTCGCGACGCTCGTGGGCCGGGTGGTGACGTTTGCCGACGATTGCGTCGGCGACGTCGCGAAGGCCGCGATCGCGCAGGCCAGGACGCAGGGCAACAATCTCGTCCTCCTCGAGAACGTCCGTTTCCACAAGGAAGAAGAGAAGAACGATCCGGCGTTTGCGCAGCAACTGGCCGACCTGGCGGACCTCTACGTGAACGACGCCTTCGGATCAAGCCACCGCGCGCACGCGTCGACCGAGGGCATGGCGAAGCTCCTGCCGAAGGCCGCGGCGGGCTTCCTGATGGAGGACGAGTTGAAGTACCTCGGCCTCGCGCTGGCCTCGCCCGCGAGGCCGTTCGTGGCCGTGCTCGGCGGCGCCAAAGTGTCGGACAAGATCGACGTCATCGAGAACTTCCTCGGCCGCGTGGATGCGCTGCTCATCGGCGGCGCCATGGCGTACACCTTCTTGCTGGCCAAGGGCCTGCCGGTCGGCACGTCGCTCGTCGAGCCCGACAAGCTGGATGCCGCGCGCGCGATCATGAAGCGGGCCGCCGAGCGTTCGATTCAGTTCGAATTGCCCGTCGACCACGTCGTCGCGGAGAAGATCGAGGTGGGCGTCGCGACGGCCACGCTCTCGGTGGATGACCCGGCGATTGGCGATCGGATGGGCCTCGACATCGGCCCGAAGACCGCCGAACGGTACGCGGCCATTCTCGCGAAGGCGAAGACCGTCGTGTGGAACGGACCGATGGGCGTGTTCGAGACCAGCCCGTTCGACGCCGGCACCACGGCCGTCGCGAAGGCTGTGGCCGGCGTGAAGGGCGAAGGCTGTGGCCGGCGTGAAGGGCACGACGATCATTGGCGGCGGCGATTCCGTTGCCGCGGTCACGAAGGCGGGCGTCACGGCGCAGATCACGCACATTTCCACGGGCGGCGGCGCGTCGCTGGAGTTCCTGGGCGGCAGCGTCCTGCCCGGAGTAGCGGCCCTTTCCGAGAAGTAAT
This sequence comes from Acidobacteriota bacterium, assembly GCA_026393735.1. GTDB lineage: Bacteria > Acidobacteriota > Vicinamibacteria > Vicinamibacterales > JAKQTR01 > JAKQTR01. The sequence continues at coordinate 3,496 of JAPKZP010000383.1, read as the reverse complement.
CCCTATGCGCATTCCCTTCGTCGCCGCCAACTGGAAGATGTTCAAGACCGTTCACGAGGCCGTGGCCTACGTGAGCGAGCTCGGCGCGCTCGTCACGGACACGCCGGGCGCCGAGATCGTCGTGGCGCCGCCGTTCACGGCGCTCCACGCCGCAGCCGAGGCTGCGCGGCACACAAACGTGGGCATCGCCGCCCAGGATCTCCACTGGGAGCGCGAGGGCGCGTTCACCGGGGCGATCAGCGCCGGCATGATCAAGGACGCCGGCGCGGGGTATGTCATCATCGGACACTCAGAGCGGCGCCGCCTCTTCGGGGACACGGACGAAGGGGTCAACCGGAAGCTGCACGCCGCCATCGCGGCCGACCTCACGGCCATCGTGTGCGTGGGCGAAACGCTCGAGGAGCGAGATGGCGGGCGCACGCTCGAGGTGCTGGATCGGCAGGTCGCCGCGGCACTCAAGGGGCTGACCGACGCGCAGGTGGCGGCACTCGTCGTGGCGTATGAGCCCGTCTGGGCGATTGGGACCGGGCGCGCCGGGGAGGCGCATGCCCACATCCGGAATCGGCTCCGGGAGTGGTTCGGGGCGAAGGCCGCCGACGAGTGCCACGTGATCTACGGCGGCAGCGTCAAACCCGACAATATCAAGGACTTGATGGCGCTACCCGACGTGGACGGCGCCCTGGTGGGCGGGGCCAGCCTGACGGTCCCGTCGTTTTTCGCGATTGTGAACGGAAGTCGCACGGTATAATAGGAAGATGCTCTACTACGTGATGTCCGGCCTGTACGTCATCGTGTGCCTGCTCCTGCTGATCGTCGTTCTGCTCCAGCAGGGCCGCGCTGGCGACATCGCGGCGGCGTTCGGCGGCAGCAGCAGCCAGACCGCGTTCGGCGCCCGCTCCGGGGCGACGCTGCTGACGCGTGCGACGGCCGTGCTGGCCGTGCTGTTCATGCTGGGGTCGATGGCGCTCGCGATCGCGTGGCAGCGTGCTCCAGGCTCGGTTGTCAGCGGCGTGAAGTTGCCGGCAGCCCCGACCGCGCCGGCAACACCGGCGGCTCCCGTAAAGAAGTAGTCGGGCAGACAGTAGTAAGATAGACCTCCCTCGCGGAAGTGGCGGAACTGGCAGACGCACCAGCTTGAGGGGCTGGCACTCGCAAGAGTGTGGGGGTTCGAATCCCCCCTTCCGCACCAGTTATCGTGCTGATCGACAAGGACGTACGGCTCGGTGAAAACCGAGCCGTTGGTTTGTACAACGCCCCTCAAACGCGCACCCCTCGGCCGCGTGTGCGAATCGCGTCAGAGCTCCGCAGAAGCTGCCAACCTCGTCGCCGCGTTGTCTCCGCGGAAGACCAAGGTAGGCGGCCGGAGGTCGGCCAGTTCTCCCTGAGCCGGTTCGGGGGCAAGGACAAGCGGCAGACATAGCGGATATGCTATACTTCCGTCGTGGCTTGGACCATCTCCTTCTACAGTCAACGCATCGAAGATGACATCCTCGCCCTGCCGGCCGGTCTGGTCGCCCGATTCCTGAGATACGCGGAGCGGATGGAGGCGTTTGGCCCAGACCTGGGCATGCCCCATACCCGCGCCATGGGTGGCGGACTGTTCGAACTCCGCCTCAAGGCCGCAGAGGGAATCGCGCGGGTCTTCTACTGCACGGTCGTGGATCGACGCATCGTCGTCCTGCATCAATTCGTGAAGAAGACGGCCAAGACGCCTCCCCATCAGCTTCAGATTGCGCGGCGCAGAATGAAGGATGTCTGTCATGACTAGCAAGCTCGCCCAGTTCAAGGCACGCGCGTTCGCCCGCCCCGGCGTCAAGAAGGCGTACGACGACCTCGGTGATGAATTCGCATTTCTCGATGAAGTGCTCAAGGCAAGAGCCGAAGCGGGTCTCACCCAGGGTGAAGTGGCGGCCCGTGTCGGAACCACGCAATCTGCGATCGCTCGACTGGAATCAGCGCAGCCGAAGCACTCACCGTCTATCGCAACGCTGCAGCGGTACGCGAAGGCTCTTGGCTACAAGGTGGAGATTCGCTTCGTGAAGGACGCGCGACGGCGAACGAAGCACCTGACCGGGCGCGGCGCGCCGGCAGCCGTACGCGGCTCAGCATAGGCGTGTTCTCGCAGCGTCGTTCCTGACCTCACCGCAGACATCCCGGATCGCGGTGGCGACCGCATAGGGCCGCTCCAGCGGAATCCCATGATTGCTGTCGGGCACGATGACGTGCCTGCCATGAGTCGACAGCCTGGCAAGGCGGACGTGCAGGTCGTTCACCCATACCTGATGAAAAGCCCTGGCTTTCGCCAGAGACACTCCCTCTGGCAGTTGGGCCCCGTCGGGCTCCCGGCCTGCCGTCAACACGACTAGCGGTCGATCCCCCAGGGTGCCGGTCGCCCGAACCTCGTCTCCACTCTGAGAGAACGCCTCGAGTTCCGAGATGGCCGCCCTCGCGAACTTCGACTGGAGGTTCAAGTACGCAACCTGTGGTGTCCGGCGCAAGCCGTCCGCGATGAGATGCAGCCCCCTCGTCGTCGTCCGCGGGCTTCGGCGCCCAAGGCCTGCTGAACGACCCGCTACTTCTTCCGCGCGAAACGGAAGACCGCTGCCGGCCCGTCCTTCCCGTTGACCCTGAAGGTCCAGGCCTCGTCGTGGTGGTCCGCATCCTGGAAGGTGATCACCAGGCGCGCCATGTATCCATCGCCCGGAGCGATGTTGGTCCCGTCGACGAATTCGAACGCCAGTTGATTCGCGCCGGGCGCCTTGGTCAGCGCCATGCGTGGCTGGTTGTGAGCCGCGCAGTAGTGTGTGGCCAGCAACCGATTGAGGTCGGGATGGAACATCGTGACCATCTCGTGTGGCGTGTCCTTGCCCAGCACGTGCATCAGCGCAGACCCGTCAGCGGTCATCCGCACTTCTGCGTCTGCCGGCACCTGCTGGCCGGCCTCTTCCATGACGCCTGCCCACTGGCCGACCAGCGAACGGAGCTTTTGCCACTCGGGCGTCTGGGCCACAGGCCGTAACGCCATGCCCGCTTCGCCCTTGTCCTGGGCGCGGGGCGCAGTTGCGAACAACATCAAGGCCATCGACAGCGCCGACACGAGGGCTACTCGTCTCATCATTCCCTCCCGGGAGCGTGTGCGTTCGGTTTCGTGCATTCTAGCTGAGATTCCGGATCAGCATGGTCTTCCGCAACACTGCCACGCCGGCGGTCCCCCGGCTCCTTGACATCTCAACCCGATCACGAACATCCTGCTGATGGGATCTCCTACAGCGACAGAAACGGTCTCGGGCCGCCGGCGTCCAGCGCGGCCTCGGGACGCGCCCCCGTTGACACGGGGCGAGGCGGCGACGCGCGCCCGGAAAGGCAAGGCAAAGATGGCTGCAGATTCGTATCGCGAGGTCACTTCTCAGTCGTGGTTCTCCCGGCTGTTCGACTCGATCAAGAGCGTGCTCGTCGGGCTGCTCCTGCTGGTCGTGTCGTTCCCGCTGCTCGTCTG
>JAPKZP010000050.1 GCA_026393735.1 Acidobacteriota bacterium | reverse complement strand
CTCGTCGTGGTCTCCACGCAGCGGGACACGACGCCGGTGCGACGCTCCACCGTTCCAGGGGGCAGTCCGAGGCGGATGTCCATCTCCGCGCTCGTCACCATTGCGTCGCGGGAGGCGACGCCGGTGCCGAGCACGCGAACGCGCCGGACGTGGCAGACGGCCGCTGACGCCGCGGGCGGCCGGGCGTCGTGCTCGATGTCCATCAGGACGGATCAACTCCCGCGAATATGCCGAAGCATCCGCAGGAGGCTGCTTCGGAGTGGCTTGGTGCTCAGTAGGACTATTGTAGCAGGGGGGCGCCGCGGCTGGATTCCCGAATCCCGCTTGCCTCCACGTCGCCGGGCTCGATACGTTCAGGCGACGTCGGGAATCCCGATCCATAATCGTCCCATGAGCCACTCGGAGCACAAGAAGCTCTCCCCCGCCGTTGCCCATTGCTACATCCTCACCATCAGCGACACGCGCACCGAGGCCACCGATGCGAGCGGCCGCGCGATCATCGACTTGCTCTGGGCCGAAGGACATCAGGTCACCGGGCGCAAGATCGTGCGCGACGAGCCCGACCAGGTGCGATCGGCACTCGCCGCGCAGATTCAGAATCCGGACGTGCAGGTCGTCATTACGACGGGCGGCACCGGGATCACGTCCCGCGACACCACGTACGAAGCCATCGCGGGCATGCTCGACAAGAAGCTCGATGGATTTGGCGAGCTGTTTCGCATGCTGAGCTACCAGGACATCGGCTCGGCGGCCATGCTGAGCCGCGCCGTGGGTGGCCTCGCGAAGGGCAAGATCGTCCTGGCGTTGCCGGGGTCCGAGGCCGCCGTCCGGCTCGCGATGACGAAGCTCATCCTGCCGGAACTGGGGCACCTGGTGCGGGAAGCGTCGCGGTAGGGAGTGGACGATACGCGCGGGCACATCGCGGGTCTGGTAAGGGGTTCGGTGTCGGGGTTCGGTGTCGGGGTTCGGGTGGACCGAAGAATGAGTGAAACACCCATGCGGCCGATCCGGGAGACGATTCCACTCGACGAGGCGCGGCGCCTGATCGACGGCGCGATCAGGCCTCTCGTCCGCGTCGATCGCGTGCGCATCGACCGCGCCAACGGGCGCGTGGTGGCTGCACCAGTCGTATCGCAGGCTGACGTGCCGCCGTTCGCGCGCGCCGCGATGGACGGCTATGCCGTGCGCGCCTTCGACACCGTCGGCGCGTCCACGCAGGCCCCACGAGTTCTGCAATGGGTGGAGACCGTCTTCACGGCGCAGATACCCGCGCACGCGGTGGGCGAACACCAGTGCACGGAGATCGCCACCGGGGCGCCGATGCCCGACGGCGCCGACAGCGTCGTCATGGTGGAAGACACCGAGAAGGATGCGGACGGCACCGTGCGCGTGTTCGGCCCGGTGTACTCCGGCCAGAATCTCACGCGGCAGGGCGCGGACATCCGGGTCGGACAGGCCGTGCTCAGTCCCGGTGACGTGCTGACGCCAAGCCGCATCGGCGCGCTTGCGGCGCTCGGGTTCATCGACGTCGAGGCGTACGCGCGCCCCCGCGTCGCGATTCTCTCGACAGGTAACGAGGTGGTCGATCCCGGTCAGCCGCTGAAGCCGGGCTTCATCTACGACATCAACAAGTTCACGCTCGGCGCGATCCTCCGCGAGCACGGCGCCGAGCCGGTGGCGTTCCCGACGGCGCCCGACAACGTGCCCGATCTCGAGCGCGCGCTTCGCGCGTGCCTCACGGAGGACGTCGTCATCTTTTCCGGCGGCAGCTCCGTCGGTGAGCGGGACCTGATTCTCGACGTCGTCAAGCGGATGGGCGAGGTGCTGTTCCACGGCATCGCCGTGAAGCCCGGCAAGCCGACGCTCTTCGGCGTGATCGACGGCACACCGGTCTTCGGCATGCCCGGCTACCCGACGTCATGCCTGTCGAACGCCTACCTGCTGCTCGTTGCGCCGATGCGCCGCATGGCGCACCTGCCCGCAGCCTCGCCGAGAACGGTCACGATTCCGCTGGGCCAGAGGGTGGTCTCGACCACGGGCCGCCACCAGTTTTATACCGTCCGCATCGTCGACGGCCAGGCGCTACCGGCGTTCAAGGCGTCCGGTGACATCACGAGCATGTCGCAAGCCGACGGCTACATCGAGATCCCCGCCCAGACGGACGTCGTCGAAAAGGGAGAACTCGTGACCGTCGCCCTGTTCTGAGGGGTCGGGTCACATTTTGCATTTCGCCTTTCGCGCATAACAGAACTGTAATTGGCCCTGCCGCTGAACCTATTTCCGAAGGATCGTGCGATGCCGCAGTCCGAGAGCGCCTCATTGAAGGTCGGGGACCGAGCCCCTCTGTTCGCGCTCCCCAATCACCGGGGTGATACGCGCTCGCTGGCCGAAGCGCTAGCCAGAGGCCCGGTACTCCTCGGGTTCCACCGGGGCACATGGTGACCCAACTGCCGTCGCCGGTTCGGCGACCTGGCTCTTCATGCCCACGACTACGCCGCGCTCGGCGCCAGTGTCATGGCCGTGGTGACGCAGCGCTCCGAGAAGGTGAAACGCTACATCGAGGACACAGGCCTGCCCTTCGAGGTTCTGATTGACGACAGTCGTGACGTGGTGAAGGCCTACGGAGTGTGGCACCGGGTCGGCTTCGACGCGTGGAACATCGCGAAGCCATCGGTCTTCCTGATCGATCGTGAAGGCATGATCCGCTACGTGTTCGTGGCGGACTGGCAAACCGAGTTCCCGGAGCCGGGGGTCTTGCTCCGGGAACTCGCTCAACTCGCGGCTGGCGACGCGACTAGCGGCTGAACCGCTTCGCCACTTCGCTCCAGTTCACCACGCTCCACCACGCATCGACGTAGTCGGCGCGGCGGTTCTGGTACTTCAGGTAGTAGGCGTGTTCCCACACGTCGATACCCATCACCACGTGCCGGCCTTCCATCAGCGGGCTGTCCTGATTGGGCGAGCTCTCGATCGTCAGCTTGCCGCCGTTGTTGACCAGCCACGCCCAGCCGCTGCCGAACCGGCCGAGGGCCGCTTTCTTGAAGTCGCCCTTGAAGGTCTCGAAGCTGCCGAACGACGCCTTGATGGCATCCGCCAACGGACCCGACGGGTCACCGCCGGCCTTGGGCGCCATGAGCTGCCAGAACATCGCGTGATTCGCGTGCCCGCCGCCGTTGTTGCGTACGGCCGTGCGAATGGCCTCGGGCACGTTGCCGATGTTGCGAATCAGGTCCTCGACGCTGTGCTTCTGCAGGTCGGCGTGCTGTTCCAGCGCGGCGTTCAGGTTGGCGACGTAGGTCGCGTGATGCTTTCCATGGTGGATCTGCATCGTCATGGTGTCGATGAACGGTTCGAGCGCGTCATGCGCGTACGGCAGGGGCGGCAGTTCGTAGGCCATCGGGCTTTCTCCTTGCACGAGCAATTGTTAGGTGACTATCTCTCGATTTTATCAGGGTTTGGGAAACCGGACCAGTCCCATCCCCTTTCCATAAGACGCAGAAACCCGGGGTTTGGTGACAAGAGGACTGGGTTCGGGGTTCGGGACCAGGACTGGACTTACGCGGGGCGGACCAGTCGTCGCAGGACTCAGACGCCCTCGGCCAGGAAGGTGAGAAAGCGTGTCTATCCTTCGATGACGTTGTAGAGGGTATCTCGCTCGACGGGGGTCCTGCGCGCAGCAACGATGAGCGCCTGGATCTCACGGGTGGTCATCATCGCTGGCGTGCGGGCGCCGGCCATGTGGTAGATCTTCTCTTCCTGCACGGTCCCGTCCAGGTCGTCTACCCCGAACCACAGCGACGTCTGGGCCAGTTCGACGCCGGTGGCCACCCAGAAGGCCTTCACGTGCGCCACGTTGTCCAGCATCAGGCGCGCGACGGCATGCACGCGAAGCGTCTCCGACGCGGGCGGCGCCGGGAGCTTGTGCATCTGGTTGTTGTCGGGGTGGAACGCCAGCGGGATGAACGCCTGGAACCCGCCGGTCTCGTCCTGCAGCGCGCGTACGCGGAGCATGTGATCGATGCGCTCCTCGCAGGTCTCAATGTGGCCATAGAGCATCGTCACGTTCGAGCGCATGCCCAGGTGGTGCGCCGTGCGATGAATGGCCAGCCAGCGGTCCGCGCCGCACTTGTCGGCGCAGATCTTCCGGCGCACCCGCTCCGCGAACACCTCTGCGCCTCCGCCCGGCAGCGAGTCGAGACCCGCTGCCATCAACTCGCGCAGCACCTACTCGTCGGTCATACGGTACAGATCCGCAAAGTACGCGATCTCGACCGCCGTAAAGCACTTCAGGTGGATCCCCGGCTTGATGGCCTTCAGCCCGCTCAGCAGCTCCGTGTAGTAACTGAACGGCAGATCCGGGTGCAGCCCGTTGACGACGTGCACCTCGGTGATGGGCTCGTGGGCGCGCACGCGGAGTTTCTGCAACGCCTGCTCCAGCGACAGCGTGTAGGCGTCGATGTCGCCCGGCATCAGGCGCGCGAATGAGCAGAAGAGGCAGTTGGCCACGCAGACGTTGGTGGCCTCGAGGCGGATGTTGTGGTTGTAGTAGGTCCGGTCACCGTGGCGCCTCTCGCGCTCGCGGTTGGCGAGCCACCCGAGCGCCAGCGTGTCCGGGCACTCGAACAGGCGAATGCCATCCTCGAGGCTGAGCCGCGACCCGGACTCCAGTTTCTCCGAGATGTCGGCCAGGCCGGCGCGCGCGAGTCTCGTCTGGCCTGTCATGCTACGCGATGCCCCACGCCTGCACGCGCAGCGACCGCTCGCGCGGGCCGTCCAGCTCCGCCACGAGGAGGCGCTGCCAGTGTCCCAGCACGACTTCCCCGCCGCTGACCTGGAGCGTGAGGCTGTGGCCGAGGAGCATCGCCCGGAGGTGCGAGTCGGCGTTGTGCCGGCTGCAGTCGGAGTGCGCCGGATCGTTGTGCATCCATGCCTCGTCGGCGGCCACGATCTCCTCGAGGAAGCGCTTCATGTCCGCGAGCAGGGCCGGCTGCGACTCGTTGATGAGCACCGCGCACGTCGTGTGCAGCGACCAGACGCTGACCATGCCTTCCCGGATATGCAGCCGGTGCACGAGGTCCATGACCCGGTCGGTGATGTCGACGAGCTCGATGTGCTCCCCGGACGCGACGGTGACGGTCTCGCCGTGCATCATGAAGCCGCCGGGTGTCGCGGCCGACACGTCCGCAACGGGCTTCTTGCGCACGGTGGCCGTCGAACTCCTGGTCATGTGATCCCGCCT
>JAPKZP010000136.1 GCA_026393735.1 Acidobacteriota bacterium | reverse complement strand
TGCGCCGTACCGGCTCCGGCGGCTGATGGCGTTCTGGAATCCCTGGGACGACCCGCAGGGCGACGGCTTCCAGGTGGTGCAGTCGCTCATCGCCGTCGGGACAGGCGGCGTGACCGGCCGCGGGCTGGGGTACAGCGTGCAGAAGCTGTTCTACCTGCCCTACCCGCACACCGACTTCATCTACGCCGTCGTCGCCGAAGAACTCGGCCTCATCGGCGCGACCCTCGTGCTGGTGTCGTTCTGCCTCATCACCTGGCGCGGGCTCCGGATTGTCTCCAGGGCGCCCGACGCGTTCGGGTCGTTCCTGGCCCTCGGCCTCACCACGATGATCGCGGTGCAGGCCTTCGTGAACATGAGCGTGGTGCTCGGGCTGCTGCCCACCAAGGGCATCCCGCTCCCCTTTGTCAGTGCCGGAGGCTCGTCGCTCATCATGAGCCTCGCCGGCATGGGCGTGCTGTTGAACATTTCGCAGCGCGCCTCGGCGGAGACGTAAGGAGACATGGTGCTGGGCCGCACGCAGCGCGTGCATTTCGTCGGGATTGGCGGGATCGGCATGAGCGGCATCGCGGAGCTGCTCGCCAACCTGGGCTACGCCATCAGCGGGACCGACCTGAAGACGTCGGAGGTGACCGACCGCCTGCAGACGCTCGGCGTCCGCGTGGCGCGCGGCCACGAGGCCCGGCACGTCGGTGACGCCGACGTTGTCGTGTACTCGTCGGCCGTCAGGGCCGACAACCCCGAAATCGTCGAAGCGCACCGCCGCCGGATCCCGGTGATTCCGCGAGCGGAGATGCTCGCCGAGTTGATGCGTCTCCGGACGGGCATCGCGATTGCCGGGGCTCACGGCAAGACGACGACGACATCCATGGTTGCCCTGGTGCTGGAGCGGGCAGGCCTCGATCCGACCGCTGTCATCGGCGGCAGGCTCTCGGCATTCGGCAGCAACGCACGGCTGGGTCGCGGCCAGTACATGGTCGTTGAAGCCGACGAGAGCGATCGGTCGTTTCTGCGCCTCACGCCGTCGTTTGCCGTCATTACGAACATCGATCAGGAACACCTCGAGGCGTACCGGGACTTCGACGACCTCTGCCAGGCGTTTCTCGATTTCGCCAACAAGGTGCCGTTCTACGGCGCCGTGGTGGCCTGTCTCGACGACCCGCACGTGCGCGCGCTGGTGCCCCGCATGACACGCCGCGTCATCACCTACGGCATCGACGCCGAGAGCGCCGACCTGCGCGGTGTCGACGTGTCGCAGGACAAAGACCTGTGGCGGTGCCGCGTCGTGCCGGGGCCGGGCTTGCGAGACGCCGTGGGCCTGCGCGAAGCGCCGCCGGCGACGCTCTGCACGCTCCGGCTGCCGATCCCCGGCCGCCACAACATCCAGAACGCGCTCGCCGCCGTGGCGCTGGGCCTCGAGCTCGGCGTCGATCTCGCGGCGGTCACGGGCGCCCTCGAGATGTTCAGGGGCGCCGACCGGCGCTTCCAGCGTCTCGGCGAAGCCGCCGGCGTGCTGGTCATCGACGACTACGGCCATCACCCCACCGAGATCCGCGCGGTCCTCGAGGCGGCCCGCGCATCGCTCGGCCGGCGTCTTGTGGTCGCGTTCCAGCCGCACCGGTACACGCGGACCGAGCGCCTGCTCGACCGGTTCGGACCGGCGCTCGCGGAGGCGGACGAACTGGTGCTTACGGACATCTACGCGGCAGGCGAAGCCCCGATTCCTGGCGTCACGTTGGAGACGCTGGCCGCGGCCATCCGGCCGTACTTCGACGGGCGCCTGCACATCGTGCGGACCGTCGATGAAGCCGTGGCCACGGTGGTCGAGCTCGTCAGGCCCGGCGATGCCGTGCTGACGCTCGGCGCGGGATCGATCGGCACGGCCGGCCCACGGGTCCTCGCGGCGCTGGCGGGCAGGGAAGGGAGGCGAGGCTGAGATGGCCGTCACCGTGCCGTCCGACCGTCGGTTCCGCCGCAGTCAGAGCCACACCACGCGCCGTCGCCGGCTGCGCGGCAGGCCCGTGTGGCGTGTCGTCCGCGCCCTTGTCGTCTTGACGGTGCTCGCGGGCGGCGGGTACTGGCTGGCGCAATCCGCCTTCGACGTGGGCTGGCTGCGTGTTCAGCACATCAGCGTGCACGGCAACCAGCGCGTAAAGACGAGCGAAGTCCTCGCGCTCATCGACGGCCTGCGCGGCGACAACCTGTTGACCACCGACCTGGAAAAGTGGCGCGCGCGGCTCTTCGCGTCCGCCTGGATTGCGGACGCCACGCTGCGGCGCCGCCTTCCGGGGACGATCGACGTCGAGATCCGGGAACGGCTTCCCGTGGGGATCGCGAGGGTCGGCACGAGCCTCATGCTCATCGACGGCAGCGGCACCGTCATCGACGAGTACGGCCCACGCTACGCGGACTGCGACCTGCCCGTCGTCGACGGGCTGGTAACCGACCCGTCGGCCCTGCCGCTGAAGCTCGACCGCTCCCGGAGCCAGCTGGTCATGCGGCTCATCGGTGAACTGCGCACCCGCCCTGACCTGAGCAGGCGCGTGTCCCAGGTCGACGTGCGGGACGCCCACGACGTGCATGTCATCCTCGACGGCGACTCGGCCATCATCCGGCTCGGCGACTCGCAATTCGTCGAGCGGCTCGATTCGTACGTGGGACTCCAGGCCGCGCTGCGGGAGCGCGTGCCCGACATCGATTACGTGGACCTTCGGTTCGGGTAGCGCGTGTATGTCGGGCCATCGACGGCCGGCGCCGCACCGCTCCCCACGGCGCCCGCGGCAACTCC
>JAPKZP010000315.1 GCA_026393735.1 Acidobacteriota bacterium | reverse complement strand
CTGGATCCACGTAGACGTTGAACTCGGCGGCGGGCGTGATGTTACCGGCCCCCAGGGCGCCCCCCATGATGACGACCTCGTCGATCAGCGGCACGATATCGGGATCGGTCAGGAGCACAGTCGCAATGTTGGTGAGCGGCCCAATGGCAAGGATCGACACCTCGTGCGGGTACTTGCGGACGATCTGTCGGATCAAGTCGGCGGCCGGTGTCGCGACCGGCTTGACCTTGGGGGCCGGGAACACAACGCCGCCGAAGCCGTTTGCGCCATGCACGTACGTCGCGGTGACAGCTTTCCGCACGAGCGGCGACCTTGCACCGGCGGCGACGGGGATGTCCGGACGATCGCCAATCTCGACGAGTTTCAAGGCGTTCTCGAGCGTCAGCTCCAGCGGCACGTTTCCCAGCACGGCCGTGATGGCTTCGATCTTCAGGTTCGGCGAGCGCATGGCCATGAGAATGGCCACGGCATCATCCTGCCCGGGGTCCGCGTCGATGATCACGCGGCGGGGCGGACCGGCGCCGGCATCGGGTGTCAAGAAGAGACATGTGAACAAGACGACCATGGCGGAACGGACGATCGACATGACATTGCCTCCTGCGGTGATAGTGAACTCGCCGACACACTAGACGAACAGAACGGGTGAGCGTACCGAATTCGCGTGCCCCTCGGGTCCGTCTGGCCAAGGGCGGTCGAGCACCCGGCCGCCTCCCTCAGTCCTCGGGATCGAGCGTCATCACGATTGCCATCAGGGGGCCATTCACGCGTTCGCCCTGAACACCCGGGATCGCTTCAACTTACTGCCGCAGGAGGCTCTGATCATGAGCCGGGTCTCAAGAACGACGTGCCGGACGGGCCGGTCAGGCTCCGTGATGCGAGCCAGGAGAAGCTCGGCCGCCGTTTCGCCGATCTCCTGAACCGGTTGGGCCACGGCGGTCAGTGGCGGATTGAGGGACGTGGCCAGAGGCATGTCGTCGAAACTGACAACGGCGATATCCTCCGGAATCCGTCGCCCGGCCTCGTGCATCGCGCGCAGCGCTCCGAGCGTCATCTGGTCGTTCGCCACGAACACCGCTGTGGGAGGACGAGAGACGCTCAGAAGCGCCTTCATCGCGGCGTACCCGCCAGCCTCTCTGAAGTCCGCGCGCCGAATCAACTCCTGGCGCACGGTGATCCCAGCCTCTCTCAGGGCCAGTTCATATCCTTGCTGGCGCTCGGAGGCGGTGCTGTGCTGGTGTGGCCCGCCGATCAATGCAATCTCGCGGTGGCCGAGCGCCGTCAGGTGCGCCACCGCACGACGGCTCCCCTCGGTATTCGCCACGGTGACCAGGTCGACTCGGAGACCGGCAACAGCGCGGTCGACAGCCACCAGCGGGAGCATGGGAGCAAAGAGCTGCTGGTACCCGCCCTTCCGGCCGGCGATGGGTACAAGCACGATCCCCGCGACGCCCTCGGCGCGAAGCGTCGAGAGCATCCGTTCCTCGCGCGCGAGCGTGTCGTCGGAGTTTGCCAGCAGCAACGTATAGCCGGCGGCCTGCAGCACGTTGTCAATGCCGCGAACGACCCCGGTGAAGAACGGGTTCTGGATGTCGGGGACGACCACGCCGACCGTCGTGCTCGTCCCGATTCGAAGATTTCGGGCGATCCGACTCGGCTGGTACCCGAGCAGTCGGGCGGCCTGGTGGACCCGCTGTCGCAACGTCTCGCTGACGCTGCCTGGATTCGCAAAGACACGGGACACGGTCGCCGTTGACACGCCTGCCCGCGCCGCGACGTGCGTGCTGGTTCGAACCTGTCCGCTGGTGTTCCGGCGCCGACGTTTCTGCTGTGGCATGCCATCCCTCCCGGGAATACTGGCGAGACGGGCCAGAGACTTGACAACAACAGGTCCTCAGTATATAACGTGCGAACGTTTACACAACAGTTGCTCAAAGATAGGCGGCGGCAGCAAATAACGTCAATAAATTCATGCGGGAGCGATTGTAGTCGATTGCAAGAAACGGCCAGAATCTCAGCGCCTTTAGTCGGCAGTTCGCGTTCGATATTCCGTTAGACGACTTGCGCGGGTCCTTCAGGGTCCCGCTCCGGTTCGCGGTTTCATGGATTTACGTGAAGCAGTCACGCGTGGCGTGATGGTTCGTCGGAGTCATGTGTTCCCCATGTCAGGCAGCAACGGAGGAGGGCGACTCGCTATGAAGGCCAGGCTCGTACTCGCGGCGGCGTGTCTCGCGGTCACGGCGTTCGCCGCGACCGTCTCCGGGCAATCTCGTTCCGGCACCATTTACGGCACCATCACGGACGCCACCGGCGGCGTCCTCCCGGGCGCGACGGTCATCGCGACAAATACGGCGACGACCGCCGCGCGGGAATCGATTGCGGACGCCCGTGGTCGTTTTGAGTTCCCCGGGCTGCCCATCGGGATGTACTCGGTCAAGGTCGCCCTGGCGGGATTCAGTGACGCCAGCGCCCAGGGCGTGGAACTCCAGACCCAGCAAGAGCGCGAGGTCAACTTCAAGCTCTCCGTGAGCGGGATCCAGGAGACCACGACCGTGACGGGCGTATTGGTCGAGATCGAACGCCGGACCGGCGACCTCGCGCAGGTCATCAACAGTCAGCAGGTGGCCGATCTGCCGCTCAACGGCCGCAACTTCGTGCAGTTGGGCACACTGGCCACCGGTGCGGTGAAGGGAGAAGGTGCCTTCTTCAACAACAAGGGCACGACCGAAGTGACCATCCGTGGCGGCACGGGGCTTTCGGTGCAGGGCATGCGCGAGAATTCCAACGACTACCTGATCGACGGGGTGGACAACAACGAACTCACCGCCGGCGCGGTTTCCATCCTGCCCTCGATCGAATCGATCCAGGAATTCAAGGTGCTCACGAACAACTACTCGGCCCAGTACGGAAGCCGGGGCGGGGGCACGGTGCTGGTGTCGACGAAGAGCGGTTCGAACACCTTCCACGGCTCGGCGTTCGAATTCCTGCGGAACGATGCGCTGGACGCCAAGAACTACTTCGAGCAGAAGAAGGGGACGTTCAATCAGAACCAGTTCGGGGGATCGGTGGGAGGCCCGATCTTCAAGAACAAGACCTTCTTCTTTGCCGACTACATGGGCTTCAAGATCAAGCAGGCCATTCCAGTGCTGGCGACCGTGCCAACCCTGAAGATGAGACAGGGCGACTTCTCCGAGTCGTTCCCCGGCGCCGCAAGCCGGGTGGTCTACGATCCGGCGACGACCCGTGTCGACCCCGCGACCGGACTGCAGGTGCGCGACCCGTTCCCGAACAACCAGATCCCCGCCAACCGCATCGATCCGATCGCGCTACAACTATTGAACCTCTACCCCTTGCCGCTGCTCACAGACCGGCTCTCGGGCAACTACCCGGGCAACCCAATCAAGGAGTTCTCCCAGAACTACATCAACGGCCGGATCGACCAGAACCTCTCAAACTCCGACACGCTGTTCGGGCGATTCACGTGGGACCGTGCGACCCAGTACTATCCGTATGCCTTCCCGTACGGAGGCGCAGGGACCTACAGCACCGTCGACTACCTGACGCGGGCGCGGAACTTCGCGCTCGCCGAGACGCATGTCTTCTCCAGTCACCTGCTGAACCAGGCCACCGCCGGGTACAACTACGTCCGCAACGACATGACGGGCATCGGACAGGGTCAGAACCTGCCGCAGCAGTTCGGGATCCCCGGTGCCAACAACGGCAATTTCGAGACGTCCGGCCTCACCAACATCAGCCTGGCGCTCGGGTTCACGAGTATCGGCGATCGTTCCTACACGCCCTTCACGGGCGGGACGCGCATCTACCACTTCGCCGATACGCTGACGAAAATCGCGGGCCCGCACACGATGATCATGGGCGGCAGCATCAGGATGATGAACCTGGACACGCTGGGCGCCAGCGCCTACGCCGGTAGCTTCGCCTTCAGCCAGTTGTTCACCTCCGGGTTCAACAAGGGCGCACTCGACGCCAACACCGGCAGCGCGGTGGCGAGCCTGCTTTTGGGCCTGCCCGCCAGCGGGACCAAATCGCAGGCGTTCGCGGGCTACACGAATACGCGGAAATGGCAGGAATACCGCATCTTCCTCGCTGATACGTGGCAGCTTCACAAGGACCTGACCCTGGACCTGGGGCTCGCGTACAACCTGACGAGTCCGATCTACGAGGCCCAGAACCGCTTCGCCAACCTGGTGTTCGACACCGGAAAGTGGCTGATCGCCGGCGACAATGCGGACAAGTACGCCGGCGTCAAGTGGGACAAGAACAACGTCGAGCCGCGGATGGGCTTCGCGTGGGTCCCATTCGGCAACGCCAAGACGGCGATCAGAGGCGGATACGGCATATTCCACGACGTGTCGTCGATTGGCGGCGTGCAGGGGCTCAACATGAACCCGCCGTTCATGTCTGAACTCGGGTTCACGAGCGACAGCATCGTCCCCGTCAGGACGCTCTCCACCGGCTTCCCGGCCGTGGTTCAGCCCAACCCGGCCACTTACACCGGCAACGTGTACCTGAACTCGCTGGACTACCAGCAGGGCACGGTGCAGATGTTCAACGCCAATGTCCAGCGCGAGCTGTTCGGCAACATCATCCTGACGGTCGCCTACGCGGGCACGCGGGCCCGCAACATGCAGAGCAAGGGCTGGAACCTGAACGCCGCGCCGCCCGGACCTGGCACCAACGCGGCTGCCCGCCGCCCTTACCCGCAGTACAACAACTTCAACGTCACGCTCGGCCGCGGCACCCTCGACCACAATTCCCTCCAGGTCAAGGCAGAGCGACGGATGTCGAAGGGGCTCTATGTGCTGGCCGCCTACACGTTCGGCAAGACCACGACGAACGGGGCCGGTCAGAACGTGGGCGTGGGACAGGGCACCCGGTACTACCCGTACGAGCCGTACGAGGGCGCGGACCTCGGGGCGTCGGACACCGACGCGCGCCACGTCTTCAATCTGAGTTATCTCTGGAGACTCCCGATCGGGCGCGGCGAGGCGTGGGGCAGCGACTTCAATGGTTTCGCCGACGCCGTGCTTGGAAACTGGCAGATCAACGGAATCATCCGGGCCCGGACCGGGCTGCCGCTGGCGATGACAATGGCCACCAACCAGTCGGGCAGCGGCGTGGGCAACAGACCTGACAGGACGTGCGACGGCCAGTTGCCGGAGAACGAGCGGACCATCCTCCGGTGGTTCAACACGAGCTGCTATGTGGCACCAGCCGTCAGCACCTTCGGAAACGCAAAGAGGACCGAGGACTTCTCGGGCCCCGGACTTCTGAACGTGGACCTGTCCATCTTCAAGTCGTTCTCGTTGGGCAAGAGCCGCCAGTTGGAGTTCCGTGTCGAGACGTTCAACCTGTTCAACACGACTCAGTTCGCCAATCCTGGAACGAGCATGGGCTCGGTCACCTTCGGTCAGATCCAGTCGACGATGAATCCCGCTCGGCAGATTCAGCTCGCGCTGAAGTTCGTTTTCTAGGAATCCCGGCGGG
>JAPKZP010000016.1 GCA_026393735.1 Acidobacteriota bacterium | reverse complement strand
GTCGCTGAGGAAGAACGACCGCGGCATCTACTACCGCCTCGGCATGGCGTACTACCTGAGGGGTGACTATGCGGAAGCTGCGAACGCCTACAAAGGCTGCCTGGCCAATTCCAGCGACGACGCATTGAAGGTTGAGTGCGACGCGTGGTTGTACCCCAGCCTTCGCCGCTCCGGAGACGAGGCCGACGCCGCGAGGCTCCTTGCGCAACTCCAGATCAGCACACTTCCAGGACACCCGGGCTACTACCTGGATCGTCTTCTGCTCTTCAAAGGCGTCAAGACAGAAGAGGAGGTTGCGAAGACGACGGCTTCGGAGGGAGCGCTGTCGGAGGCGACCGTCGGCTATGGCATCGGGTTGTGGCACCTCTTGAATGGTCGCCGAGACCTGGCGCGCGAGTGGTTCCAGCGATCGGTCGCAAGCGGATTTACGCTTGGTTGGGGATACCGAGCGTCAGAAGCCGAATTGAGAACCTTGCGCTAGCGGCAGTGGGCGGCGAAATCGAGCGGTTCCGCGCGGCGAGGATCCTGGGGATCAGCGCGTGGAACATGCGTCGGTGGGCACCTGCAACCGGCCACCACCGCCAGCGGGTCGAAACGTCGGCGCCGCCAACGGAATGTTGTTCCGTGCGCCGCCAGGTGTATCGTCTTGGATGAGCATCTCGAGCCAGAAACACAGAATCTGTTCATCAGCGGAGTGCTCATGCCTTCTCCCCTCGATCTCGCCCAAGCCATCCTGCCGGAGCTGGTTGAAATCCGGCGCGATCTTCACCAGCATCCGGAAGTCTCGTGGGAGGAAGAGCGCACCGGCGCGAAGGTGGCGGACTATTGCGCGCGACTGGACTTGCACGTGGAGCGCGTGGCGCGCACCGGACTGATTGCGGTGCTCAATCCTGAGAAGCCAGGGCCGGCCGTGGCCTTACGCGCTGACATGGACGCGCTCCCGATTCAGGAAGAGAACGACTTGCCATACAGGTCTACCGTGCCCGGCAAGGGGCACTTGTGCGGGCATGACGCGCACACGGCGATGCTGCTGGGTGCGGCCAGGTTGCTGGTGCTACAGAAGGAGCGCATTCCGTTTCCAGTTCGGTTCTATTTCCAGCCGGCGGAAGAAGTCATCGACGGCGGTGCGGCGCTGCTGATGCGGGAGAAGCGGCTCGCGGGTGTCGCTGCGATCTATGGACTGCACGTCAATCCGCTGCTGCCGGTGGGCTGCCTCGGGTTGCGCAGCGGACCGCTGATGGCCAGTATGGACAGGGTGGAAATCCTCGTGTCCGGCGCGGGCGGGCATGGCGCGATGCCGCATCTGACGCATGATCCGGTGCTGACCAGCGCGGAAATCATCATGGCGCTGCAGAGCATCGTGGCACGGCGCGTGGATCCTCTCGATTCCGCGGTCGTCAGCATCTGCCAGATCGAAGCGGGCAGTGCGTTTAACGCGATCCCCTCGTCCGTGCGGCTCGTTGGCACGACGCGCAGCTTGTCGCAGACGGTCTGGACGCAGTTGCCGGAATTGATTCGTGAGATCGCATCGGGCGTGGCGAAGGCGCACGGCCAGCAGGCGACAGTGAACTATACGAGAGGCACGCCGGTTCTGGTGAATCCGCCGGCGCAGGTTGAGGAGGTCAGTCGCGCTTTCCGAGCCCTGGGCGGCGTGGTGACCGAGACCGACCCGATGATGGGCGGCGAGGACTTTGCGTTCTACCTTCGAGAGACCGCGGGGTGCTTCGCGTTCCTCGGGGCGGGCGGCGAGGGCCTCGCTGCGCCACACATCTTCCATAGTCCACACTTCAATATTGACGAGCGCGCGCTGGCGTGGGGCGCCGCGTTGTTTGTGCAAGTTGTGGTGGAGCAGGCGGAGCTCAGAAGAGAACGGACAGGGACGAACGGCTGAGCGCCAGATCCGAGAGGGTCAGGGTCGCCCCCTCCCCCGAGACCGAGCACTGCTTCGTGCACCTGCCGACCACGGCCTCGCTCACGGCAAGCGTCCGCCTGGCCCATCAGCGCTGGGGGATCGAACAACAGAGTCGTCCTAGGCGTTGTCGAAGGAGACGCGCGTGCCCGCGCGCGACGACTCGCTGATGGCGAATGCGATCGACAGGCTGCGGCTGTGCTCGCTCAGGCTGACCTCGGGCTGCCGGTGCTCGTTGACGGCGGAGACGAATTCGTTGAGCGCATAGCCGAATTCCCCGCCGCATCTCGATGACGGCGGCTGCCGCGCTGTTGCCGTCGAACCAGCTCCACGACGGCCGGAAGCTCCGGCCGATCACCGACGACGGGTCGTCGCCGAGGACGTAGCGGATCAGGTCGAAGTGGTGGATCGCGAAGTCGAGGACGTACGGCTCGGCCATGCGCTCGCGCCAGCCATCGATCGTCGTCCGCCGGATCTGCTGGCGGACCTCGATCGTCGTCTGACTGACATGACCGATCCCGCCGGTCTGAACGGCCAGACGAAGCGCTTGCACGTGCGGGCGCCGGCGGAAGTTCTGCACCACCATCGTCACGCGGTCGGGATGGCGCGCGTCCAGTCCGCGTGAACCGGAACGGGCTTCAGGCCGGCAGCCTCGACCGCGGCCAGCGCCCGCGCTTCCGATCTCGACACCATGCCGACGAGTTCGACGTCGGCGCGGGCCGCGATCGTCTCCAGCCCTTTCCTGGCGATGAACCCGGCGCCGGCAACGAGGATGCGATGTGCTGCCATTCCCGCCCTCGTGACAGTGTCTGCCGGGAGACCGCTTGCTACTCGTCGAGCGATCGCATGTTCGTTTCCCGCATCGGCCACATGATTGCCAGTCCGATCGCCCCGTACAGCATGATGTAGTACGCCGGCGCGAGCGGATGCCCCAGCGTTTCAATCAGCCACGAGGACACGAGCGGCGCGGTGCCGCCCGCAAGCGCGAGCGTGATGCTGTACGCGAAGCTCATCGACGTGACGCGCGTGCGCAGCGGGAAGATCTCCACGACCATCGCGCCCTGCAGGCCCAGCGCCATGCCGATCGGCACGGCCAGCAGCATCTGGCCGAGAATGAAGCTCGCCGGCGCGCCGTACAGCATCATCTGCAGCGAGAAGTAGATGCACGCCATCACGGCCACTGTGAGGATCATCATCAGCTTGCGCCGGCCCACCTTGTCGGAGAGCCAGCCGCCGAGGGGTTTCGAGATCAGCACGACGACGAGGCTCAGCGTGTTGGCGAGCAGGAACTCCGATCCGCTCGCCGCGGACATGCTCTTCCGCCGCTCCACCGCGTACGTGAACGTCAGGTAATACGCCGCGTTCGTCATCGCGACGATGCCGAAGGTCTGGATGATCGGGAGCCAGTCAGCGATGAGCGACGGAACAAGCTTCGGCCGCATCGCGGCGGCCTTCAGGCCAGCCTCCGTTTCCGAGATGCCGCGCCGCAACAGGTAGCCGACGATCATGAACACGACGCTCCCGACGAACGGGATGCGCCAGCCGAACGTGGTGACCTGTTCGGGCGTCAGGTTGGCGTTCACGATCCAGGCCGAGCCGGATCCCAGGATGAAGCCGATCGTCGTCCCGGCCGCGGTCGAGGAACTGACCAGCCCGCGCATCAGCGGTGATGATTTCTCGGTGGTGTAGACCATCGAGCCCGTGAACTCGCCGCCGAGCGAGAATCCCTGGATGAGGCGCATGAGCACGAGCAGGAGCGGCGCCGCGACGCCAATCTGTGCGTAGGTCGGCAGCAAGCCCAGGATGAGCGTGGCGATGCCCATGAGGGCAATCGACAGCGTCAGCAGCGCGCGGCGGCCGATGCGATCGCCGACGGAGCCCAACACGAGGCTGCCAACCGGTCGCGCCAGGAAGCCGAGCGCAAACACGGCGAAGGCCAGCAACTGCTGCGCTGCGTGACTGTTCTGCGGGAAGAACTGCTTGCCGATGTCGCTGGCGAAATACCCGTAGACGGCGAAGTCGAACCACTCGAGCACGTTTCCGATGAGACCGGCGAGGGCGGTGCGAAGCGCGGACTGCGACGACTGACCTGCATCAGCGGCCATCAAGCCTCCCAGGGTTCCGGACATTCTATCCGACGCACCGACGCCCTTGACCAAAGTGGTTTTACCACTTATGGTGGAGCGTGTTTGCGGGAGCAGTCGGGCTGAAGCCCCCGGACAGCCGGATGTGGCCAACGATCGGGCTCCGCACCAGAGGCATTCATGAGCTATGACAGACGCGAATCGGACTTCGGCGCGCCTGGTACGTTGAGCCGTCGGACGGTGCTGCGCCGCCTTGCAGCCGGCGCGGGCGCTCTGGCCGCATCGAACTTCGCCGGGCGCGTGGCCCTCGCAAGCGGCGGCCAGTCCGCCCTGACTTCGCCCGTTGCTACGACTTCCGCCGGCAGGATTCTGGGCGTGATCGACAACGGCATCAACGTCTTCAAAGGCGTGCCGTATGGTGCCGACACGTCAGCACGACGGTTTCAGCCGCCTCAGCCTCCGGCGCCCTGGGCCGGCGTCCGCGACGCCCTCGAGTTCGGCCCGACGGCCCCGCAGCCACGCGGCGGTGGCGGGTTCTTTCCTGGAGACGAGGCGAAGACGATCGGCGAGGACTGCCTCCACTTGAATCTCTGGACCCCCGCGCTGCGGGATGGCGGCAAGCGGCCGGTCCTGGTCTGGTTCCACCCGGGTGCGTACTCGAGCATGACCAGCAACACGAGCGGCTACGATGGCGTGCGCCTCTGCCGTCGCGGCGACGTGGTTGTCGTCACGGTCAATCACCGCCTGAACGTCTTCGGCTATCTCTACCTTGCGGAACTCGGCGGGCCGGAGTTCGCCGACTCGGGCAACGCAGGCATGCTCGACCTCGTGCTTGCGCTGACGTGGGTGCGCGACAACATCACGGAGTTCGGCGGCGATCCGAAGAATGTGCTTATCTTCGGCCAGTCCGGCGGCGGCGCGAAGTGCGCGACGCTCATGGGCGTGCCCGCGGCGCGGGGGCTTTTCCACCGCGTCTGGACCATGAGCGGGCAGCAGATCACGGCAACGCGCCCGTCGACCGGCACGAAACACGCGAGCGACCTGCTGGCCGCCCTCGGCCTCACGCCTGACCGGATACACGAGTTGAAGACACTGCCCATGGACCAGTTGCTGAAGGCCCGCCGGCCGGGCAGCTACTTCGGTCCTGTGAAGGACGGCCGGTCGCTTGTCCGCGATCCCTTCGACCCTGATGCGCCTCCGCTCTCGGCCGACATTCCGATGGTGCTGGGCAACACGCACGATGAGACGCGCGGCCTGATGGGTGGCGACCCCGCGTTGTTCGAGCTCACGTGGGACACGCTCCAGGCGAAGCTCGAAGCGAACTCGCCCTTCATGGGTGACCTCGATCGCGCAAAGGTCATCTCCGAGTACCGGCGCATCTACCCCCGCTACTCGGCGACCGACGTGTTCTTCGCCGCGACGACGGCCTCGCGCTCGTGGCGGGGACAGGTGATCGAAGCCGATCGGCGCGCCGTGCAGCCGGCGGCGGCGGCACACACGTGGGTGTACCAGTTCGACTGGTGCACGCCGGTGCAGAACGGCCGCCTCATGGCGCCTCATGGCCTCGACATCCCGATGGTGTTCGACAACGTGGCGTTGCTGCCGCAGATGACGGGCAACAGTTCGGACGCGCAGAAGGTCGCCGACAAGATGAGCGACGCATTGATCGCGTTCGCGCGCACGGGCAACCCCAGTCATCATCAGATCGGTCGCTGGCCCACGTTCAATCTCGAACGCCGGCCGACCATGATCTTCGATACCGTCGCGAAGGTGGTCGACGATCCACGTGGCGACGAACGGCGCCTCTTCGAGAAAGTGCCGTACGTGCAGCCCGGGACGTAGAGGGCAGGTTCGGGATTCGGGATCGTCAGGAGTCGTCGTGAAGACACTGCTCCATGTTGGGTTGATTGCCCTGTCGCTCGTGCTGATCGGTCGGCCCGCATTCGCGCAGGCCACAGCCGCGCCGGCTGTTGCCGCGCCGCCCGACCGCGCCGCGGTGCTTGACGCGATGAAGCGCGCCACCGTCTTCATGGTTGAGAAAGTGGGCAACGGCGGCGGCTACGTGTGGAGCTATCTTCCGGACCTCTCGCGCCGCTGGGGCGAAATGGAAGCCCGCGACACGACGATCTGGATTCAGCCGCCGGGCACGCCAGCCATGGGGCACCTGTTCCTGGACGCCTATCACGCCACGGGCGACGAGTACTACTACCGCGCGGCCGAGCAGGTGGCGGGCGCGCTCATCTGGGCGCAGCTCCCGGCAGGCGGCTGGAACTACATGGCCGACCGTGCCGGGGAACAGTCTCTTCGCGCGTGGTACGACACCATCGGCAGGAACGCCTGGCGCCTCGAGGAGTTCCAGCACTACTGGGGCAACGCGACGTTCGACGACGGGGGAACGGCGCAGTCGGCGACGCTGCTGCTGCGCGTCTACCTGGAGAAGCACGACCCGCGCTACAAGCCGGCTCTCGACAAAGCCATCCAGTTCTTCCTCGACAGCCAGTACCCGGTCGGCGCGTGGCCGCAGCGCTTTCCGCTGCGGAATGAGTTCTCGCATCATGGCAGGCCGGACTACACCTCGTTCCTCACGTTCAATGACGAAGTGACGGCGGGCAATGTCGAGTTCCTGATCTCGTGCTACCAGGCGCTCGGCGACGCGCGCCTGCTCGGTCCCATCCGACGTGGCATGGAGGCGTTCCTCGCGACACAGCAGGGCGCCCCGCAGCCCGGGTGGGCGCTGCAATACACGCCCGATCTCAAGCCGGCTGGCGCGCGGACGTACGAGCCTGCGGCGCTGGCGACGCACACGACCGCGGCGTGCATCGAGCAACTTCTGAAGTTCTACCGCCTCACCGGCGACACCAGGTTCCTGGCCCGCGTTCCCGAGGCGCTCGACTGGCTCGATGCCGTGCGCCTGCCCGCAGACATTGCGGCGATGGCCGGGCGATCGCATCCGACGTTTGTTGCCGTCGGGACGAACAAGCCCCTCTACGTGCACCGGCGCGGCTCGAACGTCGTGAATGGGGAGTACTACGTAGACGAGGACCCGCGGAATACGATCGGGCACTACAGTTCGTTCCGGGAGATCGACGTCTCCCGCTTGCGGCAGGAGTTCAAGGAGACGCAGGCCATCCCGCCAGCGCAGGTCACCAAGGGATCGCCGCTGGTGCCGGGCGCGGCGATCGTTGCCTTGCCGCGCTACTTCGAAGTCCGCGCGCCGCGCGAGTTCGGACCAGGCGCCGGCATGAAACCGGAGGATCGCGTCGCTCGGGCCGTTGCGAGCCTCGACGCGCGGGGTCGCTGGATCACGGACCTGGGCACCACGAGTCACCCCTACCGCGGCGATGGCTCAATAGCCGTGGCGCCTGGAGATTTCTCGCGCACCGAGGTGGGCGATGAGAGCGACACCTCGCCGTTCCGGGCTGCGCAAAGTACCGCTGATCTCTGGAAACCTCTCCGGGAGAGGTTTCCAGCACGCAATCCTCTCCGGGAGAGGTTGTTCGCATAACCGCTCCGGGAGAGGTTGTTTGGCGGGGGAAGGTGGGTGTGGCTAACGCTCGCCGCCGGGACCGTACAGGTCTTCCGAAGTGGGCCACGTGACTGTCGTCAGTGCGGACGGCGTGGACGGCGGCAGGACCCGGTGCCGCATGACGAGCGGCTCCGGAGGCGGAGCCGGCGTCCGCATGGGAATGCTGTAGGCGTGTCCAGCCCTGAGCTGTGTCGTGCTGAGCCCGTTCGCCTGCATGATGGCGCGCACCGATGTCCCGTAACGCTTCGCGAGAAGCCCTAATGTCTGGCCGGACCGCACCACGTGCTGGACGGTGTAGACGGGCGGTTCGACGATCTTCTGCTGGACCAGCAACGGGTGGGCCCGTCGCCCGAGTTCCTGGGCCACGGGACAGTAGAATCGCACGTGGTAGTGGGTGTTATGCAGTCGGACGTGGCGGACGATCGCGTCGGGCGAGCCCTTGGCGAACTGGAAGACGCGATCGAGCCACGCCTGGTCCTCGCCCATGCTCAGTGCGTAATTGTAGAGCAGCCGCTGAATGCGCGTATCGAGCAGGATGGTCTCGACATCCGTTCGGACGACGAGCGCCCGGACGAGCGCCCAGTTACGGGGCAAGTCGAGGTTGGACGCGTTACCCGGCGCGAACCAGTAGCCCTTCCCGTGCTTGTAGTAGTAGCCGAGGTCCACGTCGCGCCCGCCCTGGTGGGTCTCGTGACGATGGAGGTGGCCCCCGGTGCGATCGCTGATGTCGCCGATGATGATGGGTACGGTATCGGGGAAGAGCTCGTTGACCGTTTCGATGGCGGTCTGGATGTTCGCGATGGTCTCCGACGTGGCCCACACGTCGGCGTTCGGCGCGACGTCCCAGTAGGGCCCTGGAGGCAGACTCACGGCGTTGAACAGGATCGCGCTCGACGGCGCGCCGATCGACAGCGGTCCCAGCGACGCGGGATCGGTCTCGACCATCTTCAGCAGGTCTTCGTCGCTGAGGGTCAGAAGCGCGGCGAGAGTGTCCGCCGGCCTCGCGTCGGGCCGCCCGGTGTCTGCGGGTCTGGTGTCTGCAGGCCTGGTGTCCGCGGGCGTGGTGTCTGCCGGCTGAACAATCGCGATGACTGGCGTGGGCGCGAGGCTGTCCGGCGACGGCAGCAGGACGCCGCCCCAGATTGGCCATACCGCCAGCCAGAGTCCTGCTGTCAGTTCGACGGGTGTCAGCATCGCAACAATCCCAAGACTTTTGACCGGATCGCGTTCAGAAGTCAAGAGATACGGGCGATGCCCGCTCACTCCTCCTGTTGGAGCAGCTCTTTCAGCTGGGCGACCCGCCGGGTCGTCGCCCACGCCTTCCACGCGTCAGCCGAGACCTTCGGATAGCGGACCACGCCAAACGCCGCCCAGGCGTCACGGTAGGCGAGCCACTTCAGCTGGGTCTGCCGGATGCTGTCTTTCGTGATCG
>JAPKZP010000265.1 GCA_026393735.1 Acidobacteriota bacterium | reverse complement strand
GCCGAACATCCACAGGGCGAGCATGTTGAACAGCAGGTGGAACATGCCCCCGTGCTGGAACATGTAGGTCACCGGCTGCCAGATCCACCCGCGCTCCAGCACGAGGGCGGGGATGAGGCCCAGGTAGATCGTCAGCGACGGAAACGCGAGCGTCAGCACGAACCCGATGACGTTGGCGGCGACCAGCGCGCGAACGGCCGGCGTCAACGGTCCCGGACCGAACGTGTAGGACAGCGAAGGGGGTGCCATTCGGGGCATGCTAGACCTCGACGACGAGTGTGCTCGCGAGACGGTAGACCGTTGAATGATCGTTGGGACGCGCCATGAGCCGCGTTACCGGCGCAACCGCATCAGGCGGCCGAGGACGAGCGCGCGCGCCTCGATGAACTCCTCGACGTGGAGAGCCCTGGCAGCGACGTCGAAAACCGCCAGCCCGGCGCCGATCGCCGCCGCGACCCTGAACAGAAGCACGGGAACCGCGTGCGAGGGCCACACGGACGCGATGGCGAGGTCCACGCTCCAGGCCGCGGCCCCCATGACGATCGACGCGCCGGCGATCCGGCCGAGCGAACTGGCCACGCGGTGGCCGTCGAGACCGCCCAGGCGCGCGCGCAGCATCCAGAGAAGGACGGCGGCGTTGAAGATCGCACTCAGGGCCGTGCCCAGGGCGAGGCCCTGGAAGCCCATGACGCGAACCAGCGTCAGGTTGAGGATGACGTTGACGACGACGGCCGCCGCCGACACGATGACGGGCGTGCGGCTGTCGTGAATGGCGTAGAAGGACGGCACCGCGATCTTGACCACCGAATAGCCGATGAGGCCTGGCGCATAACATATCAGCGCTGACGCCGTCGCGGCCGTCGCCGACGGGCTGAATTTCCCGTGTTCGAAAATGAGGGCCACGATGGGTGTGGCGAGGGAGATCAGCCCGACGGTGGCCGGCACGTTCAACGTGAACATCAGCCGCAGGCCATTCGAGATCGTGGCTCGCATTTCCGCCATGTCGTTGCGCGCCGCGTGCCGGCTCAGTGTCGGAATCACCGCCGTCGCGATCGACACGCCGAAGAGACCAATGGGCATGTACATCAGCCGGAAGGCATAGCCGAGCGCCGAGACCGCCCCCGTGCCTTCGCGCGTGGCGAGAATGCTGTTGACGACCAGGTTGATCTGGACGGCCGCGAGGCCGAGCATGCCCGGGCCCATCAGCACCAGGATACGGCGCAGCCCCTCGTCCGAGAAATCGAGGATGGCCCGGTACCTGTATCCCTCGCGGCGTAGCGCCGGCCACTGAATGGCCATCTGGCCGAACCCGCCCACCAGCACACCAATGGCCGGCGCCATGATGAGCGGCAGCCCCACAATCGGCATCACGGGCACGAAGCCGATCGTGCACAGGATGGAGCCGACGTTGAACATGGCGGGCGAGATCGCAGGGACGAAGAAGCGGTGCAGCGAATTCAGCATCCCCATCAGCGCGGCCGCGACGGCCACGAGCGTGAGGAACGGGAACATGATGCGCGTCAGCGAGACCGTCAATTCGAACTTGCCGGGGACGGCGGCGTACGAGCTGGCGAAGAGCGTTGTGATCGGGGACGCGAACAGCATGCCCAGCAAGACGATGACACCCGTGGCCACCAGCAGGGCGTTGATGACCAGGCTGCCCAGGCGCCACGCGTCCTCGCGGCCCCGGTTGGTGAGCGTACGGGTAAAAGTCGGCACGAAGGCGGCGCTCATCGCGCCTTCCGCGAACAGGTCGCGCACCATGTTCGGGATGCGGAACGCGATGTTGTAGGCGTCCATCATGTCGCCTGCGCCGAACAGGAAGGCCATCACCTGGTCGCGGACCAGGCCCAGGATGCGGCTGGTCATGGTGGCCGCGCCGATGACGCCTGCCGACTTCGCAAGCTGGGGCGAGGTGGCCGGAGGCGGTGTCCCCGGCTCCGGCGTGGACGGCTGAGAGGACATCTGAAGCTGTCAGGGTAGCACAAACGCCATCAGGCCAAGCGGATGCCGTCGTTTGCGCGTCGGGATTGAAAGGCTGTCTGACTCAAGGACCCGGCGTGAGGCCGGGCACCCACCAGTCGGGGTGGCGGGTGCCCGTGAGGAGGAGGTTTACTGTCACTGCCCTCATTGGAGTTAGACGGATGGAGCCGGGCAGAAGTTTGGCCCCGATCGAGAGGTCCCGCCATTGGCGACCGTTATCGTCGCCGGGGCTGGCTCCTCGATGCTCACCCCGCCAGGCGCCGCCGAACGGCCTCGTTGACGACCTTTCCGTCAACGACGTGACCGGACAACGCTGCCATCGCGGCCTTCATGACCTTGCCCATGTCCTTCATCGAGGTCGCGCCGGTCTCGACGACCGCCGTAGCGACGGCTGCTTCAATCTCGTCCAGACTGAGCGGCGGCGGCATGAGCGCTTCGAGCAGGACGAGTTCCGCCGTCTCCTTGTCGACGAGGTCCTGCCGCCCGCCCTTCTGGAACTGATCGATCGACTCGCGCCGCTGCTTGATGAGGGACGCCACCACCTGCAGCGCCTCCGGGTCGTCGAGCGCATGTCCGCGTTCGATTTCCCTGTTGACGAAGGCGGCCTTCAGCATCCGCAATGCAGACAGCCCCTGCTGGTCGTGGGCCTTCATGGCCCGGGTGATGCGCGCGTTCACGTCGGCAACGAGTGACATCCTCAGATCCCTTCGATCTGCTTCAGCGATCCTGATCCGAATCCCCGAGGGTGACGTGCCAGCCTTCCCTGTGTTGGTAGAAGCCCGGCGGCACCGCCACCGCGTTGATCTTGGCGGTGAACGCCATCGTCGATTTCACGTGGAAGTACCCCGACTGCTTCATGATGCGCCTGAAGCCGTCGTGCAGGCAGTACGCGCGGATCTTGTCCGAATCCTCCGCGCGCGCTTCCCGATCGATCCACCGCAACAGCGTCTTCAGGCCGAGTTCATCGTCAGGGTCGACCAGGAAGTCCACCAGCCGGGTCACCCGCCCTCGTGGTTCGCGCGCGTGACGGTAGACCACGTAGCCGTGGAGGTCTGTGCCGCGCTTGAGTGCGGCGGCGGCATACCGGACGTGGGGCGGCTCCACGTACTTCCAGTTCAGATAGGGAGCGTCGCGCCGGACAATGAAGGGGAACTTCGGCTTGAGCCGTTCCCAGAGCGCGGTGAACGAGTCGTCGAAGCGCCTGACGGGTTCGATCTCCGCCCGCAACGGCCTGGCCCTCGCGACAATCCGGACAAACGGCAACGTCAGCAGCGACACCAGGCGATTCACTGGCACGGGCCCGTCGGGGCGACGCAGGGCCCGTCGAGTGAGGGGCTTCACGAGACAGTGGACTGGCTCCAGGCGAGGCCACCTGAGCTTCTGGAAGAGTCGCGAAGACGCGTCGGACAGCCCCAGGCCAAGCGCCGCCCCGACATGCTGATCCCAGGTCCGGACGAGCGCCTCGCCCAGGCCCTGGCGCTGACGCTCCGGGGCCACCATCACATCCATGCCCCACGACGCGTCAATCTCCTCGCCGTTGGCGACGAGGCGCACGGGCATGGTGGCGTACTGGCCAACGACACTGGGACCTTC
>JAPKZP010000716.1 GCA_026393735.1 Acidobacteriota bacterium | reverse complement strand
GTGCACGGTCCTCCTCGGGTCCCACACGTTTCTTGGGCTCGCGCGCGAATCATTCCCCGTGAACCACTATCTGGAGATCGTGCTCGGCTGCCTGATCGTCGCAAACCTCGCGCTGTCGGAAAGACCCAACTGGTGGCGCGACGCAGCCGCGGCGACCGCCGTGCTCTTGTCTCTCGCAACGCTCGAATCGGGCGCCCTGGTGTGGGTGTGCCTGGCCGCCGGCATGCTCTCGGGCGCGGCCGGGGTGTCGAAGCGGGGTTTCGCGCTGGCGACGGCGGTGGTGCTCGGGTATATCGCCATCCGGGTATTTGTGGTCGGGATGCCGCTGCCGGGGCTCGCTGAACGCAGCACCGGGTTCGGTTTCGCCCGTCTCGAACCCGCCGACCTGACGACGCGCTTCGGTGACCGGCCGCTGGTGCTCTACACCTACAACATAGTCTCGTCCATTCTCACCGTGCTCTGGTCAGAGCCGAGAGCCGGGGAGTGGATGTTTCTCCGAGCGTTCCTAAGCGGAGACGTGCGGCCCTGGATGTGGATCAACGTCGTGTCGTCGTTGTTGTTGTGCGGCGCCACGGTCGCATGGTGGTTTCACCCACGCGCTCGCGTGGGGATCAGGAATAGCCACGAGGCGTACGTGCGGGTTGCCTTTCCGGCAGTCCTGGTCGCCAACGCGGTGATCTCGTACTCGTATACCAAGGACGTGCTCATGGCACCGGCCGGCGTCTTCGCGGCCGCGGCCGCGTACTACGCGACGCGGGCGCTCTTCGACCGGAGCCGCGCCGCTCTCGTGCCCATCGTTCCGCTCGGGATCGCCGTGCTGCTCGCCGTCCTGTCAATCGGCTGGGCCGCCAGGGCCGCCGGCTTCTACTACAACATGCGTGAGGCCGCGTTTCTGCGAGCCAACGAATGGGCGCTGGTAGACCAGTGGTTGTCGAAGGAACGTATCGTGCTGCAGGACGGCGCTTCGCTGGCCCTCGTGGACGAATTGCGGTCGCGCGCGCTCGCCGACGAGGTGCCGAACCCCTATTTCGCTCAGCGGTGGGCCTCGCGGTACGTCGACCGCGGCCAGCGCTAGCTGCCATGGATGCCGTGACAATCGAACATCTCCGGCGCTTCCAACGACTAGCTGAACCGGCAGTCGCAGCCCCCGGCCTTCTGGTCGCAGCGCTGACGATCGTGATGGTGCTCACAGGGTACGTGCGGTCGTGGCCGACGTGGCCCGTTCACGACCTGACCATGTCGGAAGCGGCAAGCCTGCATGACGCCGCGCGAGTCAGCCGGCTCATCCGCGAGAGGCACAACCCAAATGTCCGCTGGCCGGTTCGCCCAGGCATTGTGGACGACCGAGGCCTCGACCTGCTGCCGATCGATGCGGCGGTCGGCTCCCGGAGGCTCGAGATCGTCAGGCTGTTGATGGCTCAGGGGGTGAGGCTCGATGACGACGCTCGGCACCGGCTGATTTGCATCGCGAAACTCAACGGAAGCGGCGACATTGTCGCGTTCTTTCAGGCTGGTGGTCCGCAACCTCCCGGCGAGCCGCGGTGTGAGGGTGTGGTAGCGCTCTGGTAGGCAGATCAACTGCCTCAAGGAGACTGGCTGGCAGACACAGAGTTGAAGAGCGTCTGCGCAGACGGTGAGGTTGC
This sequence comes from Acidobacteriota bacterium, assembly GCA_026393735.1. Classification (GTDB taxonomy): domain Bacteria; phylum Acidobacteriota; class Vicinamibacteria; order Vicinamibacterales; family JAKQTR01; genus JAKQTR01. The sequence goes on along the minus strand of JAPKZP010000716.1, from coordinate 730 downwards.
GGTTCCTGGATGATCTTACTATCGTAGGGTGTTGGCCTGTGGCGGGGCCGCCGCCGGGCGGATTCCGACAGGCCGGCGCGGAACGTTTCTTGACCGTGGCATAGCAGGAACGCGGCGCCTGGGTAGGGTCAGGTTCCTGGTGAACAAGTTCAATATGTGGAGGCTCTGATGGTGAGGTGGAAGCTGTGCGTCGGGGCGGTGTTCATGCTCGCGGCCTTCTCTGTTGCCTGTGGTGGAGGCCAGAAGGAGCAACCCAGGGAGCAACCCAAGGTGGACGCCTCCTCGCTGTCGGACTTCGGGCGCGACATCACGCAGATTGCTGCGGGCGTTGGGGATGCGCCTGTGAACTTTGCCGACGACCTGACAAGCCTAGTCGATCCGAAGCCGCTTCGTCCGCGCGTGGACGCCCTCGCTCAAGCCCTCAGCAAGGCGCTCAAGGGCAGAACGGTCGGCGCGGCACAGGCTGAGGCCCTGACGGCCGCATTCGTGGCGGCGGCCAGCGGTGGAGATCTGTCGAAAGCTAAGGCTGACATCAACACCGCACTGAGCGCGATCGGGGTGCCCGCCGCAGACATTGCTGGTGTAGCGGACGCCGCTGCGCAGTTGTCCTCCAAGTAGAGGGGCGGCTCCTCCGGGGATCGCGAGATCGCATCTGATGATCGACTGTATTGCCGGGTATCACCTGAACCCGTGGACGTGCGGGATCGCGAAGTTCAACACGATCCTCGCC
>JAPKZP010000634.1 GCA_026393735.1 Acidobacteriota bacterium | reverse complement strand
TCGCTCATGGCGGCGTGGCGCAAGCAGCCGGACATTGCCATCGGGAACGTCGTCGGTTCGAACATCTACAACATCCTCGCCATCCTTGGCGTCAGCGGCATGCTCGCGTCGCCCGTCAACGGGCAGGGCGTGAGTCTGACGGACACGCTGATCATGATTGGGTTCTCTGCCGTGCTGCTGGTCATCGCCTGGACGGGGTTCACGCTCCGACGATGGGAGGGGGCGCTGCTGCTGGCGCTCTACGGCGGCTACCTGTGGCACCTCTGGCCCAAAACCTGAGTGGTCCCTTGGACGGGTATGTGAACGGGCAATGGACCCTGTGGCGCCCGGATGGCGTCCCACATAAGAGTGTTTTCCAGGCTGGCGCGCCGACCGATCATGACCATGCACCTGACCCTTACGGCCTTTCGTCTCCGGATCGGAGCCGTTGCCCTGCTGCTCGCCGTGCTGACCGCGGCAGAGCCGCTGCGCGCACAGCGTGAACCGCTTGCGTCGGCCGGCCTCACGGTGAGCCAGGCGCGCGAGGGGCTCTCCCGGGCCCTCACCCTGGACGCGGTGATCGACCTCGCGGAGGCGCGCAGCGAGCAGATCGCCATCGCCCAGTTCGGTGTGGCCAGGGCGGCGGCCGGCGAGCAGCGCGCGCGCAGCGAGCGGTTGCCGCAGCTCAGCGGCGGGGCTTCCTACGACCGCACGCTCAAGTCCGAGTTTGCGGGCCTCTTCTCGAGCGGCTCGGCAGACGGCGGGGCTGGCGGCGGCGACTTCGCGGACCTGCCGTTTGGCCAGTCCAACGCATTCCGGCTCAATCTGGGGTTCTCGCAGGCACTCTACGCGGGAGGGCGCATCGACGCCCAGCAGAGGCTGGCGGCGGTCGGACGCAGCGTGGCGGACAGCTCCCTGAAGTCGGCCCGCGCCCAACTGGTGCTCGATGCGACGCAGGCGTTCTACGACGCGGCGCTGACCGACAGGCTCGTGGCCATCGCCGAGGCCTCGCTCCAGCAGGCGGATGCGATCGTCGCACAGGTGGAGCTCTCGTACAAGGCGGGCCGTGCGCCCGAGTTCGAGTGGCTCCGTGCGCGCGTCGCGCGCGACAACCAGCGCCCGAACGTGATTCGCGCGAAGGCGAACCGCACGTTCGCCTATCTCCGTCTCAAGCAACTGCTCGAGATCCCGTCGCCGCAGGCGGTCACCGTCACCGCCGAACTCGACGGTGCGGCGATCGAGACGCCGGCCCGTTTCGCCAGCCAGCTGGCCCTGGTGGCGGCTGCCCCCGCCGGTCGGACGGCACTCGGGCGCGTGCCGGTCGAGCAGGCCGCGTCTGCCGTCCAGGCGCGCGAGGCGGCGCTGCGGATTACGAAGTCCCAGCGGCTGCCGTACGTGTCCCTCAACTCGGCGTTCGGCGAGGTGGCCTACGCGGGCCTTCCGGGATTCAACGACTGGCGCACCAACTGGACCGTTGGCGCGTCGATGCAGATTCCGCTCTTCACCGGCGGCCGGCTCAAGGCCGAAGAGACCAGCGCCGGCGCGGACCTCGGCGAGGCGCGGGCCCGGCAGAAACTCGCCGTCGAGATCGCCGAGGCCGAGACCGAAGCGGCGCTGGCCCTCCTCGAGGCCGCGGTCGCGACGTGGCAGGCGAGCGCGGGCACGGTGGAGCAGGCGGCCCGGGCGTACGACATCGCTGACCTCCGGTACCGCGAGGGCATCTCGACACAACTCGAACTACTCGACGCCCGGCTGGTCCTGCAAGTGGCCCAGGTCAACCGCGCTCAGGCGGCGCGTGACATGCAGGTTTCCCGCGCGCGGGTGGCGCTGCTGCCCGACTTGCCGCTGGGCAGCGCGGCGATCGACGCCGCCGGCAGCGCGGCCGCGCAGGCCGCCGCCAGTCGGGGCACGGCCGCAACAGCTTCTGGTGGAGGCATTCGATAGCCATGGTGGGACGTGCAGTTCGCGTTGGATCGGGAATCCGGGCCGTCGTCGCCCTTCACGTGCTGGGGGCCGCCCTCCTCATGACCGCCTGTGGTGCAACCGGCGCGCCGCCGGCTGGCACCGGCCCCGCGGCCGGCGTGTCGATTGGCCCCGAGAGCGTCGTCACGGTCACCACGGGCGAGATCCGCACGGGGCCGCGGCTCTCGGGCGAGCTGCGCGCCGCGCGGGAGGCCACCGTGCGCGCAAAGCTGGCGGGGTCCGTGCTCGAAGTGCGGGTTGAGGAAGGGCAGCCGGTGCAGCGCGGCGCGGTGATCGCCCGCATCGAAGCGCGCCCGCTCCAGGAGGCACTCGTCTCGTCGCAGTCTGCGGTGCGCTCTGCCGAGCAGGCGCTGGCCGTCGCCGAGCGCGAGTCGGAGCGGACGGCGAGCCTCGTCAAGGGCGGGGCTCTGGCCGAGCGGGACCTCGAACTCGCCCGGACCGCGGTCGCGGGATCGCAGGCCCAGCTCGCCGACGCACGGGCGCGACTCGCCTCGGTGCGCCAGCTACTGGACGATGCCGTCGTGACGGCCCCGATCAGCGGCGTGGTGAGCGGCCGGCCGGTCAACGCCGGCGACGTGGTGTCGCCGGGGACGCCATTGGTCACCATCATCGACCCCTCGAGCATGCGTCTGGAAGCGTCGGTGCAGTCCGAGTCGCTCGCCTCGCTCAAGCTGGGCACACCCGTCGAGTTCGAGGTCCGAGGGTATCCCGGCCGGACCTTCGAGGGGAGCATCGCGCGCGTCGCGCCGGCCGCCGATCCGGTGACGCGGCAGGTCAACATCTTCGTGGACGTCCCGAACACCAGCGGCCAGCTGGTGGCGGGGCTCTTCGCTGAGGGCCGCGTCACGAGCGAGCGGCGGCAGGCCGTCGTGGTGCCGGCGACGGCCGTCGACACCAGCGGCCAGCATGCGTGGGTGCTGCGCCTGAAAGACGGCAAGGCCGAGCGGGTGCCGGTGACGATCGGCGTGCGCGACGATCGTTCCGAGCGGATTGAGATCCTGTCGGGCGTCGCGGCCGGCGACGTGCTGCTGGCGGGCGCGGCCCGGACGGTAACGCCGGGCACGCCGGTGACGGTCGCCGGGGGCGCGAGCGCCCCGGCCCGCTAGGAGGCGCGCGACGTCATGGTCATCTCCGACTTCGCCATCCGCAAACCCATCATCACCGTCGTCACCATGCTGGCGCTGGTGGTGTTCGGCCTGGCGGCGCTGCTGCTGCTCAAGACCGACGAGTTCCCCGACGTGCAGCCGCCGATTGTCGTCGTGTCGGTGCTCTACCCGGGCGCCGCGCCCGAGAACGTCGAGCGGGAGCTCGTCGAGCCCATCGAGGATGTCATCTCCGGGATCAGCGGCGTGTCGCAGATCCAGTCGTCCGCCCTCGACAGCTTCGCGGTCTTCATCGTCCAGTTCGCCTACGAGAAGGACCTGCAGGAGGCCACGCAGCAGATTCGCGACGAGATCAACGCCGTCCGCAACGACCTGCCCCCGGAGATGGAAGAACCGGTGCTGACGCGGTTCGATCCGGCCGACATGCCGGTGGTCTCGCTCGTGCTGTCCTCGCCGACGCTGTCGGGACCCGAACTCACCCTGCTCGCCGATCCGGGCGTCGTCCGCCGGCTTCGCGGCCTGCAGGGCGTGGCCCAGGCCTCTGTCGTCGGAGGCGTTGATCGAGAGCTGACGGTCGAACTCCGGCCCCAGGCGCTGCAGGCGGCGGGCGTAGGCGTGGCCCAGGTGGTCGGCGCGCTGCAGGCGCAGAATCTCTCGGCTCCGGTCGGCCGGCTGCTCGGCAGCCTGGACGAGCGGACCATCCGCTTGCGGGGCCGGCTTGCCACGCCGGCTGATTTCGAGCGGCTGGTCGTCTCGGAGTCCAAGGGCCGGCTGATCCGACTCGGCGACGTGGCGGTGGTCCGCGACGGCACCGAGGAGCCGCGGTCGGCCGCGGTATTCAACGGCGCCGAAGCGGTCGGCATCGAGATCGTGAAGGCAAAGGGCTACAGCACCACGGAAGTGGCCCAGGCGATCCGGGACGAGGTCGCCCGGCTGCAGCCGACCCTGCCGCCCGGCACGGCGCTGCGCATCGTGCGCGACGCCGGCGTGCGCGTGGCGCAGTCGGTGGGCGACGTCGAGTACGCGCTGGTCGAGGGCGCGGTTTTGACGGTGCTCGTGGTGTTCCTGTTCCTCAACTCGTGGCGATCCACCGTGATCACCGGCATCGCGCTGCCGATCTCGGTCATCGCGTCGTTCGTCGCCGTGCTCGCGTTCGGGTTCACGCTGAACACGATGTCCCTGCTGGGCCTGTCGCTGGCGATCGGCATTCTCATCGACGATGCGATCGTGGTGCGTGAGAACATCGTGCGGCACGTGGAGATGGGGAAGGACCACGTCATGGCGGCGCACGAGGGCACGGACGAGATCGGGCTGGCCGTGGCGGCGACGACGTTCTCGATTGTCGTCGTGTTCGTGCCCGTGGCGTTCATGGGCGGCGAAGCGGAGCAATGGTTCGCTCCCTTCGCGCTCACCATCGCGTGTTCCGTGCTCGTGTCGCTGTTCGTGTCGTTCTCGCTCGACCCGATGCTGTCGGCGTACTGGCCCGATCCGCACGTCCCTGCCGAACAGCGCTGGTTCATCAGCCGCTGGCTCGAGCGGTTCAACCGCTGGTTCGATCGCCAGGCGGAGGGGTACAAGCGCCTGATCGGCTGGGCGCTCACGTACCGATGGTCGATGGTGACGCTGGCGACCCTGACCTTCGCCGCCTCGATCGCGCTCCCCGCGCTGGGCATCGTCGGCGGGTCGTTCTTCCCGGTGCAGGACGTCTCCGAGTTCAACGTCATCATCGAGACGCCGCCCGGGTCGAATATCCAGTACACGAAGATCAAGGCCGAGGAAGTGGCGAGGCTGGCGCGCTCGCGGCGGGAGGTGGCCTACACGTACACGACGATCGGCGGATCGGGCGGCATGGGAAGCGCCTCGGGCGCGGTCGACGAGGCGAACGTGTACATCCGGCTCGTGCCGAAGCAGGATCGCGGCAAGCACCAGGAGGTCGTCGCGCAAGAGCTGCGCCGCGAGCTGGCGAGGATCGGCGGCGTGGGCGCGTGGATCAGCAAGGACACCTTCGGCAATCAGAAGGAGATCCAGGTCCAGCTCCGGGGGCCTGACATCGCCGAGCTGAACCGCCTCGCGCCGGCGCTGGCCGACATGATGCGGGCGACGCCGGGCGCGGTGGATGTCGGGCTGTCGACAAAGGGTCAGAAACCCGAGATCGAGGTGGAGCTCGACCGCCCGCTGGCCGGCACGCTCGGCGTGACGGTGGGCCAGGTCGCGCAGTCGCTGCGGCCCGCCTTCGCCGGGATCGACGCCGGCGACTGGGTCGACCCCCTTGGCAAGACGCGCGACGTGACCGTGCGGCTCGTCCCGGAAGCGCGGGCGAGCATCGCCGACCTGGAAAGCCTGCCCCTGGTCGTTCCAGGTCCTGCGGGGCCGGCGGCGATTCCGCTCGGCCAGGTGGCGCACATCAACCGCGGGATGGGGCCGGCGAAGATCGATCACCTCGACCGCGAGCGCGTCATTACGATTCAGGCCAACACGGAGAACCGGCCCCTGACGGAGGTCATCCGCGAGTTCGAAGGGAAGCTGGCCGCGTTTCCGCTGCCGGCGGGCTACGAGATCTCTCAGGGCGGCCAGACGAAGGACCAGCAGGAAGTGTTCACCCGCATCCTGGTGGCGCTCGGTGTGGCGCTGATGCTGATGTACTTCGTGCTCGTCGTCCAGTTCGGGTCGTTCCTCGACCCGCTGGCCATCCTGCTGTCGCTGCCGCTGTCGCTCATCGGCGTCATGCTGGCGCTCTGGATGACCGGGTCGACGCTCAACATCATGAGCATGATCGGCGTCATCCTGCTGATGGGCATCGTGGCGAAGAACGCGATCCTGCTCATCGACTTCGCAAAGGCGGCGGAAGAGAAGGGAATGACCCGCAAGGCGGCCATCGTCGAGGCCGGGCGGGTGAGGCTGCGGCCCATCCTCATGACGACCTTCGCCCTGATCGCCGGGATGATCCCCGTGGCGATCGGGTCGGGCGAGGGCGCCGACTTCCGTGCGCCGCTGGGCCGGGCGGTCATCGGCGGCGTCATCACGTCCACGATCCTGACGCTGCTCGTGATCCCGACTGTCTACGACATCCTGAGCCAGTGGCGGGACGGGTCGATGGGGCTGCTCCGGCGCCTGACGAAGGCGAAGCAGCCAGCCAGATCGGGTGGAGCCGTATTGGCCACCGAACCCGCCGTCGCACCGGCCACAGCGGGGCTCGTGGTGTGATGGCCGCCG
>JAPKZP010000569.1 GCA_026393735.1 Acidobacteriota bacterium | reverse complement strand
TCCGGCGGCTCGAGCGCCATCCGCTGGTACGAACTGAACATCGCGGGCGGGTCGCCGAGGGTAGCCAGCAGGACACCCAAGCGCCAGGATCGTCGTACCGCTGGATGGGCAGCGCGGCCATGGACAAGACCGGCGGCATCGCGATCAGAAACTGAAGAGAGGTCCGACCCATCCCCTAGAACGGCCGTCCTGGTGGCGGACCTGGCGGCCCACCTGGAGGCGGGCCAGGTGACCCGTTCTTCCTGAGCCAAGCCGCGAACTTCACGCGTTGATTCTCGTTCAGGACCTTCCGGATCTCGCCCTGCAGCGTCTCGTGCTCCTGCTCGAACCGGACCTGGGCGTCGTGCCGGAACCTGTCCACCCTGGTCCTCGAGGCCTCGAGCACGGCCCCGAGTTGCTGCTGCTGAGCCGCGTCGAGACCAAGTTCGCTTGTCAGCTGGCGGTTGAGTTCCTCCAGTGACTGGCCGCCGGGTGGCGGTCCTCCCAGCAGGCCCGGCCGGCCCAGGAACCGGCCGCCCAGGACGCCGGCGCCCGCGCCGGTGCAGAACACGGCCAGCACGAACAACGCGAACCAGAATCGGGATGATCGGTCAGTCATGACGCTGCTCCCCCGGCGTCGTCTGCCGAGCTCCGGTCAATACCGTCCTCAGCGCGAGGCCTTCGTCAATCGAACTGTCCCACAGCACGGCTTCCGGCGCGGCACGCGCCCCGTCGGTATCGACTAGGGCCACCGACATGGACGCCGCCGCCTGGCCGCGCGACGCTGATCCGCCGGACCACAACACCGCGGCTAGGAACAGCGCGGCGGCAACGGGCACGAGGCGCCACGTCCATGTACGCCATTCCGCCAGTTCGATCCAGGACGCGCCCCGGTCGAGACGCGCCGACACGCGCGCGCTGAAGCCCGGCGGGACGGCGGCCGCGGGTCTGGCGTGCAGCACCGACGCGACGTCACCCTGCCCGGCGGCCTCGTCGCGGCATGCGGCGCACGACTTGAGGTGCGCGGCGAGTGCCAGCCGCAAGGCTTCGTCCAGCGAGCCGTCTCCGCCGCGTGCCATCCACGTCCGGGCGTCATCACAGCCTTTCATGATCGTGCTCCTCACCCTTCGTCGCCGGCCGCCACCGCCGGCCGTGCGAGTGCCGGTGCCCCTGCGCCGCGGCCCAGTAACGGGGCCAGCAGCGTCCGCAGGCGCTGGCGCGCGCGGAAGATCCTCGACTCCACGGTGCCCATCGGCACCTGCAGCGTCTCGGCGATCTCGCGGTAGTCCAGCCCCTGGATGTCGCGCAGCGTCACGGCCACGCGCAGGTCCTCCGGCAGTCCCGCGAGCGCCCGGTCAATCGTGTCGCGCCGCACCACGTCGTCTTCGAACCCCGGCGTCGCGAGGGCGGCCGCGTCTCCGTCCTCGTCGGCGCCGGCCTCGACCGGCGTGCTCCACAGCCGCCGCCACCGCGACCGGGACGACAGGTGCGTGCGGACGACGTTGACCGTCACCTGGTAGAGCCAGGTCCTGAAGAGGCTGTCGCCGCGGAAGCTCCTGATGGCCCGATACGCGCGGACGAACGCTTCCTGCGCCAAGTCGTCCGCCTCGTCGTCGCCCCGGGTCATCGCCCTGGCCAGGTTGAAGATCTGCGACTCGTACCGGCGCACGAGCACATCGAAGGCGTGGCGGTCGCCCTGGGCGGCCTGCCTCACCAACTCGGCGTCCGGGTCGAGGATCGTGTCTGGCGTCACGTGGGCTCGGGTGCCTCTTCTTATACCGTGAGACTCGCAGCCGCCGCCGAATATTCCCTCCCCACGAAAAATAAAGCCGGGAAGAAACCCGCCCGCCTCGCGGTCTCACCTGGTAACGACGCGATGGCCGCGTCGCCGACAGGAGAACGACCCGATGAACAAGACGCTCTTCGCTGTGACGCTGCTCGTCGCGACGCTGGCCCTCACCGGCCTTGCGGCCGCCCAGCCGCCTGGTCCCCCGCCCGGGCTTACGGGAGGGCCCGGCGGCGATCCGATGGCGCCGCTCTTCGCCCTGAACCTCACCGGCCAGCAGGAAACCGCCCTCCGCGCCCTGTTCGACGCGCAGCGCGACGACATGGACACCATCCACGATCAGCTGCGCGGCGCCGAAGATCAGCTGCGGGCGCTGGTCTGCGCCGACACGCCGGATGCGGCGGGCATCGACGCCGCGGCAGACGCTCTCTCGGCGGCCCAGCGCGTGCTGCTGGACGCCACGATCGCGACGGGCCGCAAGGTCGCGGCCCTGCTGACCCCAGCCCAGCGCGCCCGACTGCGCGCCGGCCCGAACGGCGGACCGGGCGGCGACCGGCGCCGGGCCCCGCGCTGACCCGGCTCACTCGACCCGCTGTCAACCACCACGTTCGTCAACAACGAGAAAAGGAAGTGCCTTATGAATCTTCGTCTACCGGTCCTTGCCGCTGTCCTCGTGGCCGCCTGCGCCGCGGCCTGCAACGACTCGTCGGGGACCAGCTCCCTCACCGCTCCGAGTTCGCTCTCATCGAACAGCTCGTCCGCCACCACATCCGGTGCGGCCACGACGCCGACGGGGTCCGGCACGCCGGGCCAGGGCGGCGGGCCCGGGGGGCCCGGTCAGCCGCCGCCGCTGCCTGAAGGGATGAAGGGGGCGCATGGCGAGATTGGCGGCCTGAGCGGCACGTGCCCGTCCCTGAGCTTCACGCTCGAGGGCACGACCTTCCGCACGAACGGGTCGACCCAGTTCATCGGCGGCACCTGTGAGGGCGTGAAGAGCGGAGAGCAGGCCGGCGCCATGGGAACGCCGCAGGACGACGGCTCGGTGCTGGCGGTGGGCGTTCAACTCGGCGAGCCGCCGGACAAGGGCGAAGGCCCGGGCAAGCCGCCGGCGGATGGCACCGGGGCCCACGGCCAGATCAGCAACGTCAGCGGCGCGTGTCCGGCCGTCGCCTTCACCCTGGGCGACAAGGCGGTCAAGACCACCGCGGGCACCAAGTACGACGCGGGTTCGTGCGCCGAGATCAAGAACGGTGTGCAGGCCGGCGCGGTGGGTACCCTGGAGGGTTCGACACTCGTGGCCGAGCGCATGCAGATCGGCAATCCGCCGCCGCCGCCCAAACGGTAACGCCTGAAAAAGGGGGGTCGGACCTGATTGCGAATACGGTCCGACCCCATTTCCATCTGCAACATGTTCAAGCGCGGGCGCATGCTCGCCGGGTCCTCATCCGGGAGAGCCACGGCGTGGCGAGGACTCACTGGTTGACCGACCCGTCCCTCGACCGAGGAAGATGGCAGGCCGAGGCTGAGCTGGATGTCCGCCTCCGCGTGTCAGCTGGCTTGCCCAGCCGAAGCTCTACCGAGGAAGATCGCAGGCCGAGGTTGAGCGAAGGCTGGTGCCGGAGGAGGGAATCGAACCCACACGGGGGGTGAACCCCACGGGATTGTGAGTCCCATTTTCGGGTGTGGAACGGCCGCGCGATTTCCGGCAATTCGCGAATTTGCTCAGCAAAACATGCAACTCGCCGCTGCCTGAGATCGCTCACGTACGCAAATCGTGGTCACAGTTTGGTCACAGAAAAGCCCCGTGTGTTTGATCTCCTCACGCCACAGAACAATCCCATGTGTGACATCTCCCCGGCAATTCAGGGACTGATCTGCCCGACTTTGTCGGATGCGCGGCCGCTACTGGAGAATGACTCCTGAGGTGGACTGGTCATCCCGTCGCTGGAGTCGTTGGCGCTGTGCCTTGAACTCCCCAGCACCACCAGCCACCCGGCATTCTTCTTCGTTTATTGGGCCCAACCGCTGACTGCTTCTGTGACGATTCCCGAGTGCTCTCTCCTTGATTTGCGAGTACCCGATGCACTTACCGACGTGCGGCAGGCCCCTTCCGCGTGGTTCTTGCCCGATGCTTACGGTTTGTAGTTGGTCATGCCCGGCCCGGTCTTGTCGTAGACGTTGAAGAACTCGTCCGGCATGATCGTGGCCACGCCACCTTCGGGTATCTCGATCAGATCCCTGTCCAGCGTTTTGACCCGGTACTTCCAGCCCGGCGGGAGCTTCTTGAAGTTGCCTGCGCCTGCGGCAACAAACTGCTCGTAGGTGTACTGCGGTTTGAGACCCAACTGGAACCCCTTCATAACCCAGGTGTTGCCTTCGGCATCGTCAAGCAGCAACACCGTGGTGCCCTTGTTCCAACCCCACTTGCTTGTCCGCTTGATGGTCGTCGGTTTGTAGGGGACATTGCTCTCGAAGCTGAAGTCGCTCATGTTCAGTTGGGCGAGCCAGGAGGCCCCCATGCCGTTGAAATCCCTTTCCTTGCCGACCTCGATTTCGGCCCAATCGGGAAACCAGATTTTCGGGCCGTTTAAGGACGCTTTGAGGACGCCATGTTCCTTCGCAATTCTTTCCAAATCGAGACCCGCGACCAGCGCCTGTGGGGCGGTGTCTTTCGACGCGGGGACGCCCTTGGAGGAGAACATGGTGTTGTAGCACTCGGCGACCAGCTCCCCTGTCTTCGCATCGGGGTGCGCGAGGAAGATTTCGATAAAGCGGGTCTTGGACATGTTGTCGACGCGCTTGAATTTGGCGCCGACGCCATCAAAAAGCACCTTGGGTGCCGCAGCGGACTTATCTTGCGCAACAGTCGGTGCCATGGTCGCCGTCAACATGACGGCCGCCATGAGCGGGTAGGCGAGGCTCACTCGTTTCATTTGTGGTTCTCCTTGCCGGAAATCTCCGGCGCGTACGTTTACGGTCACTTGCTGGGACTGCCTGCTGCGCGCACGAGCGCGGGCGGTTGCCAGGTTCCGTTCCCCGGCGGGAGGATCGAAGGCGGTTCGGTCTTCGGCCAGTACAGCCGCATCACGAGGTAGATGGGCCCGTTGGGCGCGGGGAGCCAGTTGGCTTCCCTGGCCTTGCCGGGCGAGTCCTTCTGGATGTAGATCGTCACGGACCCGTCGGGTCCCTTCGTCAGGGACGACAGCATGCTCACGTTGATCAGATAGCGGGCAATCGGGTTCTTGATCAGCAACTGCGTCTTCCCGTCGTAGATGGTCAAAGACCAGAAAGCGTTGACCGGCGGGAGTTGTCCTGGCGCGAATGTCAGCGTGTAGGCATGCTGGCTTCCGTCGAGCGGCTGACCGTCCCGTTCGGCTTTCGCCATCGGGTACACGGCCTCTGCGGCGTCATTGCCGTAGATGCCGGCCGTCGCGGCCGCCGCTCGTTTGAGCCAGTCGCCGCTGTAGAACGCCCGGTCACCGAATGCCGACCCGATCTTCCAGCCGTTGACGTCCTTGCCGATCTGGCTGGCCGCTTCGCCCACCTTGCGAGCCCCCTCCTTCATGCCCTCGACCAGCGCAGCCCGGCCTTCGGCAGAGAGCGCCTGGAAGGTGACCGCCGCCCCTGGGACGACGCCGATCCTGGCCAACCTGGCGCGTATGGCTGTCTCTTCGGGGCCGGGAGGCGCAAACTGGAGCGCGAACGCGAGGTACCCGAAGAAGTTGCTCTTGACGAGTTCCTGGTCGATCTTCGGGAACTCAACCGCAGCAGCGGCGGCTGGGGCGGGCTGCTTTAGGTACGCGGAGAGCGTCTGCACCTTGTAGCCGGCCTGGACTTTCTGCACGTTGGCCATGTCGTCGGGGCGCATGAGCTGCGTCCGGTAGACCGCCAGCGAGAAGTGCGTCGATGACCGGAAGACCTGCCGCACGCCCGCCGGCTTCTCGCCTTTCCAGTCCGGTCCTGCCACGAGAAAGTCGCCAGCGCCGTTGCCCGTGGCGCGACTGCCGATGTAGCCGTAGCTGAACGTGTTGCCGTCGCACAGCTGCACTGAGTAGTAACGGCCCTTTTCCACGGCTGGCACGGTCAGGACCAGGGGCTCCGCCCGAAGGTCCATGGACAGCATCGAGTACGGCGTGTCGCTGTTCGGCACGATCACGGCCGTGTCCTCGTACGTGAAGACGCGTGCCTCGTTCGAAATCTGGTTGAACGGCGCCTTGAACTGCCCGGAGTCGCGGTTCACGGCGAAGCCATTCATCACCGAGTAGTTCATGACCAGCGGGAGGCCGTAGATGTAGGCCTCTTCCGCGATCGCCCGGATCTCCTGCACGCTGGGAGTGTCGCCCGCCGCCCGTCCGGCCTGAGGTGTAGCATTCCCAAGTTCCGTGCAGACGACGAGCACGACCGCGACAACCAGGCATGTCCTGACGCTCATCTCATGACTCCTTCGACGCCACCGAAGCTCGCGTGCCGTCTCGATGACCGGCGACGGCTGCGGGTGGGTCCGACAGACACCTTCCGTGTCAGCGGGGGAACATGAAGACCGCGGCGAAGCGGAACCGCCAGTTTGCACCGGCGTCGGGAGCGATCATCATGGGACCGGCCGCGACCTGGAAGTTCACGGGCCGCTTGCCGAGCATCGCCACCTTGCTGACGGTGAACAGCAGCGGGACGGTCCACGTGTGGTCGGCCTCCCAGTTGCCCGAGGCCTCTACCATCGCCCCCACGGCCAGCCCCTTGCCGAGGTTGTAGTTCAGGAACGGCTGCAGGAAGGTCTGGTTCACGTCCTTCCGGTCGAGGGCACCACTGACCGACCAGATCTGATTGAACAGCATCCCGATCGTCCAATGTCCGGGTTGGGTGAGGACGACGACGGAGGGGCCCACGCCGAACTTCTCGGTGCCCAAGGCGTTGTTCGTGGCAGTTGGCAGCAGCAGAACTGGACCGACGCCCCAGATGATCCGGCCGGACTTGGAGGGCGAGAAGAACGCCGTCATCACGATGTCCCCGACGCCGTTCAGCCGCTGGCCGTCGTTCGTCGGTTGCGACGCGAGCGGCATGATGACGCGCAGGATGACGTTCGTGCTCTGGCTGATCCCGAACGGCACGACGGGCTGGAAGTTGAGGAGCGCGCCGGTCGCCTGGCGGTCGCCGATACCCATGTCCCAGTTCATCTGGAACGGCACGCTGATCAGGCTCGACACCGGGTTCTGCGTCTGCTTCGCCAGCTGCGCGGCCTTTGCGGCGAGTTCCTCCCGCTCCTGGGGGCCGGGGTCTGTGGCAGCCTGCGAGGCAGCTGGCGTGGCAGCCTGCGTCGCGGCCTGCGCACCAGCCAATACCGGCCACGCCAGCGACGCCAGGAAGAGTACGATGGCGGCGCCCGCGCGCCTATTGGATGAAGTTCGCATGCTGTCTCCCGGTCGGGTCCACAGCAACCGTACCACAGCCCGACCTGAAGCGGCGCGCTTCGAGCGGGGAAGATCCCGCCGCGAAGTCCGTTTGTATCTCGCTCAGGTGGGAGGCCCTCGTGTGCCCCGGGGGCCGTGCTGTCCGAGGGAGTGTCCGTGGCCGGCATCGTTCCCAACTCGTTTGGCTCGCCGCTGCGCGAGTTCAACAAATGCCATGACGCGACGGGCAAGTTCTGCTCGGGTCCTCGGGGACTGACCGGGCTGCGTACGACGCCCCCAGCAGCGACGATGCATGGCCGGATGGACCCCGCCCACGCCATGAACTACGACGTGACGCGGGCGCAGCAACTGGGCATCAGTGTGGACGTGTTCGCAGGGGCCGGAACCTCCGGCGGTGCCCGCAGCCTGCGGAACACGGTCAGGGTGGGCTACCCCCAAGACCGTGCGACGCCGGTGGAGACGCTGGACGACGAGTACAAGCCGAGTCGCGCGAGCGACCTGTCGGTGCTCCGCCATGAGATTGGGCACGTCACGGACCGGGGTTTCGGGATGCGGGGTGATCCGAGCGAGGCGCGGATCCTCGGGCGCACGTACCCGGCGTGGTACCTGATGGAGATCGGGGCGTGGAAGGCGGCGCCGACCAGCGCCGGCGGCTATCTACCGACGTGCCGCACCGACCCGGGAACCGAATCCGTTAGCGCAGCCGACACCAAGTGGATGACTGGCCTCAGATCAGCCATGCGATTCGAGTGTGCGTGGATGACAACGACGACAAATGAAAGCCCGTCCAGCCGCTGCTGAAACTGGAGGTTGCTGTCCATCGTGACGAACGCATCAAACTGCCCAGCGGCGCGACGGAGCAGTTCCCCGTTCTTCAGGCCCGACCACCCGAGCCCCTGAATGGTCACGACCTCGTGCTCGGCCAGAGCCTGCGCCAGATCGTGCGGGAGAATCTCGTCAAGCAGTACGCGCACGAGCAAGGACCGTGTCGCGCGCGAGTTCGATGGCGGCAATTGCCTGTTCGCGCTTTACCGAAGGAAACTGGCGGAGGAACTCATCGAGTGTGTCGCCGGCCTCGAGGTAGTCGAAGAGTGACTTGGCCGGAACCCGCGTGCCGACGAATACGGGCGTGCCGCCGAGGATGCTGGGGTCCGTGTGGACGACTTCTAGGATGGGTGTCATCGCGTCAATCCGCTCGCTGTGCAGAGTATAGCCCCACTGCCGAGTCGGATTCTGAAGTTAGTGCCGGAGGAGGGAATCGAACCCACACGGGGGGTGAACCCCACGGGATTTTGAGTCCCATTTTCGGGTGTGGAACGGCGGCGCGATTTCGGGCGATTTGCGAATTTGCTCAGCAAAACACCCAACCCGCGACGGCCTGAGATCACTCACGTACGCAATCTGTGGTCACAGTTTGGTCACAGAAAAGTCCCGTGTGTTTGATCTCCTCACGCCACAGAACAATCCCGTGTGTGACATCTCCCTGGTCGATGAGCTGCACGAGCAGCATAGGCACGTCCCGTGCAATAGAGGCGTGCCGGTCACGTCCCGGGCGGTTCAGTTGAAGCGAGTGTGACACGCGGAGGCCAGCCCTCAGGACTGGAAGGGGCTCCACCCTATCAGATAGACGTAGCTCGCGGCCCAGTTCCCGAGTGCGGTCGCGACGCCGAAGATCAGCATCCCCACGCTCATCAGCGCCCAACCGGAGAGGATGTTCCCCACCACGCATCCCGTGGCGAACGCCGCTCCGATGCCGACCAACACCCCACCGAAGAACGCGATGACGGTCTGCTCTGGCGGACGCGGCGTGAGT
>JAPKZP010000639.1 GCA_026393735.1 Acidobacteriota bacterium | reverse complement strand
TTTCACAGAAGCGCCAAACTCGCGCTTGGGCACAAGTACAGTTGTAAGTCGTGTGCGCGCGTGTACGCCCAAAGCCCGGCAGGGAAGGCGAAGCAAAAGCGAGCGAGAGACCGATTCAATTCGACAGCTTCCAAGGAGAAGCGAGAACAGAGGCATCTTCAGAAGAAACGATACGATGAGTCTCCGCTTGGACGGGCGCTTAAAGCGCAATACCGTACGTCCCCACAGGGCAGAAAGAACGTGACTGAGCAACGCCGACGATACTGCCAGCGACATCCTGACAAGGACCAAGCTAGGAGGGCGTTGCACGTTGCGGTCGCTCTTGGGGCTATCGTGAGGCCAACGGTCTGTATCGCATGTGGACAGACATCGAAGCAACCGCTGCACGGCCACCACCATCTCGGTTACAGCGAAGAACACGCCCTTGACGTGACGTGGCTCTGCCGCGCCTGCCACCGCCTGGCCGACAAGGCGATGAGCGTATAGCATCACTGTGCTCCCAGTTCTGCCAGCCACCGCCGACGCTCCTCGGCCATCACTTCGCGCTTCCAGACGTCGGTTTCCGCCTGGACCGCCTTACGGAAGGCGTCATCGGTCGTGTAGACGGCCTTGCGGAAGGCGTCGTCATTCATGTAGACCATCTTCCGGTAGGCGTCGTCGGTGTTGTAGGTCTTCTGCCGCCAGGCGTCGTCACGGTTGTAGATTTCTTTCTGCCAGTCCCGGTCGAACGCCAGTTCGGCGTTGCGCTGATCGTTGGCCGTCTTGGTCTGCCACCCCAGCAGATTGGGCGCGTACTCGGCCTGGCTGCCCTGGAAGGCGGCGTCGTACTGTGACTTCGCCGCGTCGACGTTACGGTCATAGACGCCCGTCGTCGCGTTCCAGTTGAAGTCGC
Organism: Acidobacteriota bacterium; assembly: GCA_026393735.1. GTDB lineage: Bacteria > Acidobacteriota > Vicinamibacteria > Vicinamibacterales > JAKQTR01 > JAKQTR01. Next base: position 2,560 of record JAPKZP010000639.1, on the reverse strand, counting down.
GGGCGTCGGCCGAGGCCGCCGTGTTTCGGTCGAAGGCGCCGGTCGCCACGTCCCAATTTAGGCCGTAGTCGGCCCGCTTGCGCGCGTCGGCGGCGGCGTATTCCTGCGAGGCCGCGTTCTGGCCGTAGTTCGTGAGGTCCACCAGCGCGCCACCCGTGCGCGTGATGCCCTTGGCCGCTTGGCCGCCCTCGACGGCCTTGCGTCCTTGGTCAAACCGCCACTGGTAACTCGGATCTCGCGCCAATTCCTCGGCCGTCAGCGCCGTGTACGGCGTGGGCGCGGTGAGTTGAGGCGCGACGTAGGGCGTCGGCGTCGACAAGCTCTCGGGCAACGTGAGTGTGGGCGCGGTGTACGCGGGCGGCGGGGCGTACGTTGCGGTCAGCGCCGAGGCCGCTGTCGATCCAGGGGTATCAGGTCTCGTGCCATTCCCACCCATGTCGATCTGGTCGTTCGGCGTGGGGGGCGGCTTGACCGTATCGCCCCCGCCAGGATTGATCACGTCGTCGGCAATCGGGTTCTTCGGCATGTTCGCGCCGCCCCAGTCGCCAATCACCCCTCCGCCGGTCTTCGACCCGTTCTGTTGCGCGTAGTCTTGGATGTTCTTCAGGACGGCATCCATGCCCGTTTGTCCACCCCCCCGTTGCGTGTAGAGGGTAGTCAGGTTCGCCAATTCCGCGGGCGTCAAGGTGCGTCCGCCGTACTGCTGCGCCCACGCTTGGGCCTGTTTCACTTCGGGGCTCTCGCCGGGCGTGATCGGCGGGGGGTCGGTCCCCTTTGGTCCCCAATCGCCAGCCGACGCTTGCGTCAACTCGTCCGCCGTCAACGAACGCCCGAGGGACTGTGCCAAATCATCGTAGGGGTACGCCATACGTCACCGCTTCCGTTGTGCGAGGGTGAGGGCCAGATCACTCAGCGGGGCCGTCACGGGCTGTTGCTGCTGCGCCACCAACCGGCGATACGCCTCGGGCGAGATGGACCCGGCCGACATGGACACCCCCGAGACGGGTTGCCCAAAATCGACCGACCCAAAGACCGGCGTCGCGCCGTAGTCGCGTGGCGTGTAGGGCGTGGCAGGCACGACGACGGGCACGGGCGTCGTAGGCGCGTCCGGTGGCGTCGTGTCGGCCTTGTAGCCGGGCCCACCCGTCGGCTGCCACGTCGGCAACCACTCGCCTGCGCCGGCGCCTTGGAACACATCAAACTGGTTGATGCCGTCGAACTTCGGGTCCAGAACGCCCCCGATGACCAACTGGTCGCCCTTTGATCCACCAAGGGTCGCGTTCTTGAAGTACCCCGACGGGTCTGCCTGGAGCATCGCCAACATCGCCTTGCGCTGGTCCGCATCCTTCGTGTTGAACTGCGATGCGATGCGGGCAAATACGTACTTGGGGCTGTTGTGCGTGGTGTCCGCGAGCTTGGTCGCATCGAACCCGCGGAGGCTCCCCGCGTACTGGCCCGCCGGCACCGCCTGCGACGTCATGTCCGATGAGCCGGCCCCTTGCTGCGCCTTGGCGATCTCGGCCCACTTCGTATCGTCGATGGCCTGTGTGGCGCCCCCCACGCTGGCGACATAGGTCGCCGCACTGGCGACTTCGCTAGGCTGGAGCCATCGGTAGTTGCCATGCTCAAAGAGAATCGCGCCGCCGGATGCGTTCTTGTAGAGCACGGGCAGTTCGGAGGCGACCGTTCCCGTCGACCCGGGCGCGACAATCCCGCCGTCGCCAGGGGCGTCCTCGGTGCCGGTCGCCGAGGCACGCCCCGACGACACGTACGGGTAGTCCGCGTCTGTGGGGACGTACTCCACCTCGTCGACAGGCTGGCCGAGACGAGCGAGCGTATTGGCGCGACTGGTCATCATGGCTAGACCCTGGCCTTTCGAGCGCGTGCGAGGTCACTCAGGGGCGCGGTGACGGCCACCTTCCGCAGCATGGCGACCTGGGCGGGCGTGAGGGCTGATACCGCGTCCGGACGCGCCGCCGCTAGCGGTTGGTACGCCACCGAGGGCGCAGCCGTCTGCGTGGGCACGCTCGCGAGTGTGGCGGGCATGGCGACCGGCGTCACGTCCACGGGCGCGACTGTTGCCTGTGTCCCCTGCGCCGTCAGACGGGAGGGGAGGAGGTTTGGATTGTCGAGTAACGAGGCCGAGGCGCCCGGCGCCGGAGTTGTCGCCTCGGTCACGTCCGTCTGCGTGGACGCTGCGGTCTCGACAACGGGATCGCCTGGCTGCCAGTTGGTCGGCATCTCGGTCAAGACCTTGGGAGCGGCGGCGGTGGGCGAGGCGACCCCCGCAAGCGTGGCGAGTTGCGCCAAGGCCCCCGCCCCAGCCTGTCGGTAAGGCGCCATCTGGGCCTGCCGGTTGGCGTACTGTTCCTTCGCGAACGCGAACTGTGCCCGGCGGTCTTCGACGGTGGCGTTGTCGAGGGCCGTCTGTCGGGCGAGTTCGTCATCGAGGCGCTTCTGTTCGGCCTCCCATTGGAGTTTGGCTTCCGCGTCGTAGCGTTCCTGTTCCTTGATGCGCTGGGCTTCCTTCTCGCGCTCAAAGGCAATCGCTTCGGTGTTC
>JAPKZP010000805.1 GCA_026393735.1 Acidobacteriota bacterium | reverse complement strand
GACGACGTCGCCCCCGATATTGCTCGGGAGGAAGTTATTGAAGAAGTTTGCGACCAGGTACGAGTTCACAAGCCAGGAGAGGGGAACGGGCACGTGCTGGGTGTCGAGCAGCAGGCGCCAGCGCCAGGCGCTCAACAGGACGACGGCCACCCAGAGGGGAAGGCCAACGGCCAGCCACCACGGCGAGGCGCTGCGCGCGTAGCTCCAGAGCCGGGACATGTCCGTGCGGCTCAGGAGGAGCGCGAGCAGCCCGACGCTGACTACGATCTTGAGCAGCAGCACCGCCGCACTCCGTGCAGCGCTCTGCTGAGGAACGGCGTCGTCGTTCGGTTCGGACATAAACCTCGGATGGCCGCGAATGAACTGCCCGAAACAAAAAGCGTACCACGCGTGCCTGGCAGTGTCCACCGGGAACGAATCACGCTAGAATCAAACGATCGACCTGCAACGCGCCACTCACGGCGCGCAGTCAGCCCGCATATCTCCATGCGAATATTGATGATCGCCCCGGAACCGTTCTTCGAGCCGCGGGGCACGCCGTTCAGCGAGTACCACCGGATTCGCGCGCTGACCGATCTCGGGCACACGGTCGATCTGGTCACCTATCCGTTCGGGAAAGACGTGTCATTGCCCGGCTTGAAGGTGCATCGCTCGTGGCGGCCGCCGTTCGTGCACCGCGTCAAGATCGGACCGTCGTTCGCCAAGATCCCGCTCGATCTGCTGCTCGCGGTGAAGGCGTTGCACGTGGCCCTGAAGTGGCGGTTCGACGCCGTACACTCGCACGAGGAAGGCGGCGCGATCGGGTTGGTGCTCGCCCGGATGCTTCGCGTGCCCCACGTGTACGACATGCACTCGAGCCTTCCGGAACAGTTGTCCAACTTCAAGTTCAGTTCGTCGCGGATGCTGCTGTGGATGTTCCGCTGGCTCGAGCGTCGCATGGTGCGGAGATCGCGCGCCGTGATCGTCATCTGTCGGCACCTGGAGGACGTCGCGCGGGCGATCGACCCGGCGGTTCGCGTCGTGCTTATCGAGAACGCACCCGGGTCGGGTGAGACGACAACGTGCGCCGGGCCGAATCCTGTGCGGGCGCAGGCGGGAATCGCGGCGGATGTGCCGGTAGTGCTCTACACGGGAACGTTCGAGGCATATCAGGGCCTGGACCTACTGTACGCGGCCATGCGGCGCGTCGTCGAGCAGGTCCCGTCGGCGAAACTGCTGATGGCGGGCGGCCATCCCGATCAGGTGGCGCGCGCCAGGGCGGAGGCGGCTCGAGCCGGTATTGAAGCGGCGACGGTATTCGTCGGCGAACGGCCATCCGAGGAGATTCCGCTGTACCTCGAGGCCGCTGATGTGCTCGTGTCGCCCCGCAGCCGCGGCAAGAACACACCGCTCAAGATCTATCAGTACCTTCGGGCCGGCCGGCCGATCGTGGCCACGAATCTCCTCACGCATACGCAGGTTCTGGATCCGGGCGTCGCACTGCTCGCCGATGCCACACCCGACGCGTTCGGTGAGGGAATCGTGCGGCTGCTGCAGGACCGGGAACTCGCCGGGCGGTTGAGCGGGGCCGCGCGTCAACTGGCCGACACGAAGTACACGTACGAGGCGTATCTCGATCGGACGCGCGAGGTGATGTCGTTGCTTGGGCCTGTGGACACGCCGGGAGTGCCCGCGTGAGCGCCGACCAGCGGCTCTCATCGTCGGAGCCCGGCGCGCCGACGGGCGACCACTACAGTTATGCGCTGTATGCGGACCCGGCGATGGCCGACCGCTTCGACGCGATGCGGTTCAGTGGTCCAATCGGCACGCTGCTGGCGGAGACGCAGGATCGCGTCATCGCGGAGTTCCTCGGCGCGGTGGCGGGACGTCGAATCCTCGACGTGGGGACGGGCACAGGGCGCGCGGCGCTCGGGCTGGCGAGACGCGGCGCCGAGGCGACCGGTATCGATGCGTCGGCGGAAATGCTCCGCGTGGCTCGCGCAAGGTCGGACGCGAGTGGCACCCCGGTGACCTTCGCGCTCGGTGACGCGCATCACCTGGGCTATGCCGACCGTTCGTTCTGGGCGGCGGTCAGCCTGCGCGTACTGATGCACACGCCGGACTGGCGGGTCTGCCTGTCGGAACTCTGCCGCGTGGCCGAAGACCGGGTCGTCTTTGATTACCCAGCCGCGCGCAGTGCCGCGGCGCTTCAGGCCGTCGGCCGTCGGGCGCTCGCCGCGGTGGGCCGGCCCGTCGAGGCGTACCGCGTGTTGCGAACCCGGGATGTCCGGGACACCCTCTCGGCGTGCGGGTTCCAGATCGAGCGGACGCACAGGCAGTTCGTCCTCCCGATAACCTTCCACAAGATGATCGGATCGCGAGACGTGACGGCCGTGGTCGAACGCGTCCTGGCACAAGTCGGGCTGCTGCGGCTGCTGGGGTCTCCGGTCACGGTCGTGGCGGTGCGATGCGGACGCTTGTAACGGGCGCCACGGGATTCACGGGCGGGCATCTGGCCCGCGCGTTGCGCCGCAGGGGGCACGACGTGCGCGCGCTGGTGCGCGGCCGCGACGCGCGCGCCGAACGGCTGGCGGCCGCCGGTATCTCGCTCGTCGACGGCGACCTGCGCGACCGGGGCGCCACCGCGCGTGCCGTCGATGGCGTCGACGTCGTCTACAACATCGGTGCGAGCTACCGCCAGGCGTCGGTGAGCCGGTCCGACTGCGAGGCGATCAACGCATCGGCCGTCGCGTGGATCGTCGAGGCGTCGGCAGCCGCGACGGTCAGGCGCGTCGTGCACTGCAGCACCGTGGGTGTGCACGGCGACGTCGAGCATCCGCCGGCGACCGAGGACGCGCCGCTGCGGCCCGGCGACGACTACCAGCGGTCGAAGGCCGAAGGGGAGCGGCTGGGCCGCGAGGCGGCGGCGCGCCGCGGGGTCGAGCTCGTGATCGCCCGCCCGAGCGGCATCTATGGCCCGGGGGACACTCGCCTGCTGAAGCTGTTCCGGGGCGTCGCACGGCGCACGTTCGTCACTCTTGGACCGGGAGAGATCTACTATCACCTCACCTACATCGACGACCTGGTGGAGGGCTTCCGGCTCTGCGGCGACGTGCCGCAGGCGGCCGGCCGGACGTATGTTCTTGCCGGCGGGGAAGTGACGCGGCTGAACGAGTTGGTCGCGCTCATCGCAGAGGCGGCCGGCGTCAGGGCGCCGAGGTTGCACGTCCCGGTGTGGCCATTCTGGCTGGCGGGCGCAGCGTGCGAAGGTGTCTGTCGCCCGTTCGGAATCGAGCCTCCGCTGTACCGTCGCCGCGTCGATTTCTTCACAAAGAGCCGCGCGTTCGACATCGGGCGCGCGCGCGCAGAACTCGGCTTCGCGCCGGCGGTTGGCCTGACCGAGGGAATCCGTCGGACGATCGACTGGTACCGGCAGGAGGGGTGGCTCTGATGGCGGACATTCCGAAGGCCCAGGACCAGTTGTTCGACGCGCGCACGTCGGCGCTGGACAAGTACGCCGGCCTGGTCGTGGGGCGCCGGGGTTGGTGGGCGCTCATCCGGCACGAGGCGGTAACCCTCCTGTGCCAGGCCGTGCCCGGCGCGCTCGGCCTGGTGCTGCGCAAGTGGCTGTACCCGGTGTTGCTGGGCGCGTGCGGGCGCAACGTGGTCTTCGGCCAGAACGTTGTCCTCCGGCACCCGGGCAAGATCCGCATCGGCGACAATGTCGTCGTCGACGACAATTGCCTTCTCGATGCCAAGGGCGAGACCAACGCCGGGATCCGGATCGGCAGCGGCGTGTTCCTGGGCCGGAACACCATCCTGTCGTGCAAGAACGGGGACATCGAACTCGGCGATCGCGTGAACATCGGCTTCAACTGCGAGGTGTTCTCGGCGAGCCGCGTCGTGCTGGGCGAGGACGCGCTGCTGGCGGCATACTGCTACGTGGTCGGGGGCGATCACGACTTCTCGGATGCCTCCACCGCCGTGCTGGCCCAGGGCCGCACGTCGCGCGGCGTGACCGTGGGTGCGGGAGTCTGGATGGGCTCGGGGGCCAAGGTGCTCGATGGCGTCGACATCGGGCGGCATGCGATCATCGGGGCCCAGGCCGTAGTGCGCGAGGCGGTCCCCGAGTACGGGATAGCGGTGGGCATTCCGGCGAAGG